>NZ_JAJSZC010000012.1:0-68269 GCF_036815105.1 Streptomyces sp. IBSBF 3136 | reverse complement strand
CCCCCCCCCCCGCCCCCCCCCCCCCCCCCCCCCCCCCCCCCCCCCCCCCCCCCCGGTGCGTTCTGACGGGTCAGTTCTTCTTCTTGCGGACGGTCTTGCCGGTCAGGGTCCAGCTCTGGGACTTGACCGTGTGGCGGTGCTTGTCCCTCGCCGTGACCGTGATCCTGAACCGGGTGCCGTCCGGCAGCGGGGCGGACAGGTGGACGGACGCCTTGTGGGTGGCCCGGTCGTAGGAGACCACGGCCGTCACATGGAGCTTCCTGGCGGCCCTGGAGCCCTTCAGGACGGTGACGCTCCCCTTGACGGAGGACACCGCCGCCTTGTCCGGCACGGCCATCACGAGGGCGCTCGCCGCGTCGGCGGTGTGGGTCACCGAGGAGGTGGGCACCTCTGACGCCTTGGCGTTCGCCAGGGACGCGCCGGGGTTGTCGGCGGTGAAGACGGGGCCCACCCAGTAGTTCGCGGAACCGTAGGAACCGTTGGGGAAGGCCGGGCCGGCACCGTATCGGTACAGCCCGTTGTGGTGCGCGGTGGTGTCGGCCGTGGCCGTGAGCGGATACGACTGGTGGGCGCCGGCGAAGTAGCCGCCGTCCACGGCGTAGTGCCCGTTCGGCGCGTGGTAGGAGACGACGTAGGGGGTGCCGGCGGTGACGGCCACCGGAGTGGCGAAGGTCAGCGTCTGCCAGCCGGACGCCGTCTCGTTGGTGAAGGTGCCGGAGGCCAGCAGCGCGCCCGCGTCGGACCACAGGCTGCCGGTGTGGGTGCCGGTGTTCCCGGTGCCCTTGTAGAAGGTGACGCCGGTGATCCAGCCGTCCGCCGAGGACGTGAACCGGGTGCCCAGCTCGACGGAGTTGGTGTCGCCGGTCATGTCGGTGGTGGCCGGCACGGCGGAGGAGCTCCACAGCGTGCAGGGGCAGGTCACCGCGGGCGGGGTGGAACTGGTGGTGAAGGACCAGGTCACCGGGTCCGCCATGGCGTTGCCCCACACGTCGGAGGCCTGGACGGAGGCGGTGTAGGTGGTGTGCAGGGACAGCTGCGTGGACGGTGTGAAGACGGCCTTGTTCGACGCGGGGTAGGTGAGGGAGCCCGGTACGGCGTTGCCGTCCGCGTCCTTCACGGTGAGCGTCACGCTGTCGGTGTCGACGGCCGAGCTGAAGGTGGCCGACACCGGGGCGGTGATGGAGGTGGCGGTCGCCCCGGAGGTCGGGGAGGTCGAGGTGACGGTGGGCGGGGTGGTGCCGGCCGTCGAGGTGTCCAGCACCACGTCGACCCAGTAGTTGCTGCCGGAGGACTGGGAGGACGGGAAGGCGCTGGTCGAGCCGTAGTGGTAGACGCCGTTGCCGCCGTCGGTGCCGGACTTCAGCGCGGTCAGCGGGGCGAGTCCGGCGTCGCCGCCGGAGAAATAGCCGCCGTCGTAGGAGTATCCGCCGTTCGGGGCGAAGTACGAGGCCACGTAGGTGGTGTTGGCCTTGACGGTCACCGGGGTGGCGAAGTTCAGCTGCTGCCAGCCGGACGCCGTCTCGTTGGTGAAGGTGCCGGTGGCCAGGCGGGTGCCGGAGGCGGTCCACAGGCTGCCGGTGTGCGTCCCGGTGTTGGCGGGCGACTTGTAGAAGCGGACTGCGGTGATCGAACCGGCCGACGTGGTACGGAACTTGGCGCCGAGCTCGACGGAGCTGCCGTCGCCCGCGTTGACGGTGCCGGGCACCGCGGAGGCGGGCCAGACGGTGCAGGGGCAGGCCTGGGGGCCGACGGTCACCGGCAGGGTGGTGACGGCGCCGATGTTCACGCTGTCGTCGACCGCGCGGACCTTGATGGACGCCGCGCCCGGGGTGGTCGGGGTCCAGGTGTAGCTCCAGGACGCCAGGCCGGTGGCGGCCTTCCAGGTCGTACCGCCGTCCGTGGACACCTCGACGCGGGCCACCACACCGCCGCTGTCGCCGGCGGTGCCCTTGATGGTGACCGGCTTCAGTGCCGGGACGGTGACCCCGGAGGCCGGGCTGGTCACGGTGACGGCCGGACCGGTGGTGTCGCTCGAGGCCGTGGCGGCGACGAGGTTGCTCTGCCGGGTGAGCGGCTGGACGCCCATGTCGGCGAGGACGTTCAGCGTCGCCTGCTGCATCCGGGAGTCCTCGGTGACCACCGTGTCGTCGGGGTTGTAGGTCGGGATGTTGGTCAGGCCCCACGACCACTGGACGGTGCCGGAGCCGAACACCAGTGCCCCGGAGGTCTGGTCGCGGAACTCGACGAGGTTGTGCGTGGCGGTGCCGTTGCCGTAGACGTTGCCCCAGTCCATGCGGAGCTTGCCGTCGTTGACGTCGACCGTGGTGGACGACACGTCGATCGCGCCGGCGGGCCGGGTGCTGTTGTCCAGGTCGCTGTCCCACTCGTAGCCGAGGGTGCCCGTGGGGAAGGTGGCGGTCTGCCCGGCGCCGAGGCCCGCGATGGAGGTGTTGCGCCAGATCCGGTTCTTTCCGTACGAGCCGGGGACGGTGATGGCGTCGCTGCGGTAGCCGTTCACGGTGAACATGGAGCCGGTGAGGATGTTCGGCGGCTGGTAGTCCTGCCCGTAGTCCTTGCTCGCCGGGTCCATCCAGGTGCCGGTCCAGCTGCCGCTGGGGTCGGCTGTGCCGTTGTTCTGCGCCATCTTGGTCATCTTGTAGCAGACCAGGGTGCGGTTCGCCGTGTTCGCGCCGTCGATGCTGGGGGCCAGCCGGGTCTTCCAGAACACCTCGTTGCCGCTGAAGAAGCCCTCGCGCAGGCCCGCCTTCCTGGCGGCCAGGACGTTGGAGTACTGGCTCTGCGTCCAGTACTCGTCGTGACCGGAGGACAGGTACACCTTGTGGTTCCTCAGCAGGGTCGCGCCGTTGGTGGACACGTCGACGCCGGAGAGGTAGCTGACGTCGTAGCCGTTGCGCTCCAGCCAGGACAGCATCATGAACTCGGAGCCGTAGATGCCGTTGTCACCACCGATGTCCAGCGGCCGGTTGTAGCTGACCTCGTAGGCACGGCCGTCCGGGGCGGGTCCGGTGCCTCCGTAGAGGTCCTGGCCGCCGTAGTCGTTGTACGCCTGCCAGGTCTGGTCGCTGGTCTGCACGACGACGTCGGAGGTGCTGGAGTCCTTGCGGACGACGAACGGGTACGGCATGAGGCCGTCGCCGTCGGTCTGCGTCAGGTTGGCGATGTACAGGCCGGAGACGGCGTCGCTGGGCACCGTCCAGCTCGCGGTCACGGGCCAGTTGCCGCAGTCGACCAGGCCGGTGGAACTCTTGGTCGCGCAACTCGCAGGCCTGATGGCGTAGTTGGCCGGGTAGGTGACGGCCGCCTGGGCGGCGGTCGACATCTCGCGTGCGCCGTCGCCGCCGTACCAGCCGAGCCGGTAGATCTCGATGCGGTACGGGGTCTTGGACTGGACCTTGAACTGGACGGTGTCGCCCGCCTGCACGCTCTCCTTGGTGCTGAAGCCCTTGATGTCGCCGTAGGCGTTGGGTGAGAACCAGTCGGACTTGGGGTTGCCCGGCTTCGAGTTCTCGCACACGACGGGGTTCGAGCCGGTTCCGCACGGATCGGATGCCGCTTGCGCGGTGACGGCTCCTGGGAGCACCGCCCATACCAGTGCTGCCACGACGGCGAGGCGGCCGCCCCGGATCCGTCTGCTCCATCTGTTCATGTGTACCTCTCAGCGGTGCTGTGCAGGGCCGACCCGTGCGGGCGGAGTGGAGCTGTGAAGCGGTGACCGGTCAGCCGCGGAGCGCGTCGGCGAGCGCGTCCACGACCCGCTGCTGCTGGTCGGGGTGGATCTGCGGGTAGAGCGGGAGCGACAGGATTCGCTCCGCCGCCTCCTCGGCGTGGGGGAAGTCCCCGCGGGAGTGGCCGAGATGACGGTACGCCGGTGTGAGGTGGACCGGGGCGGGATAGTGCACCCCGGCGCCGATGCCCTCCGCGTTGAGCTTGCCGACGACGTCGTCGCGGTCCGCGCCGGCGACCTGGATCACGTAGAGGTGCCAGACGTGGAGGTTGCCCGGCGCGGTCGTCGGCAGGACGACCCGTCCGGCCGCCGCGAGGTCGGCGAGGAAGGCGTCGTAGCGGGCGGCGGCGGCCCGCCGGGCCGCGTTGCCGTCCGCCAGCCGCGCCAGTTTGGCGCGCAGGACGACGGCCTGGAGCCCGTCGAGGCGGCTGTTGAAGCCGGGGACGTCGTGCCGGTACTTGGCGACGCCGCCGTGGTTGGCGATCGCGCGCACCAGGCCGGCCCGGTCCTCGTCGTCGGTGAGCACCGCGCCCGCGTCGCCGTAGGCACCCAGGTTCTTGCCCGGGTAGAAGCTGGTGGCGGCGATGGTGCCGCTGCCCGGGGTGCGGCCGTCGCGGGTGGCCCCCTGGCACTGTGCGGCGTCCTCCACGATCCGGACACCGTCCGGCAGTTGGCCCACCAGGGCGCTCACGTCGGCCATCTGCCCGTAGAGGTGGACGGGGACGACCGCGCGGGTGGCCGGGCCGACGGCGTCAAGCGCGGCCTGCGGGTCGAGCAGGAGGCTGTCGGGCAGACAGTCGGCGAGGACCGGTCGCGCGCCGGTCCTGGTCACCGCGCCCGCGGTGGCGATGAAGGTGTTGGCGGGCACCACGACCTCGTCCCCGGCCCCGACTCCGCTCGCGCGCAAGGCGAGTTCGACGGCGTCGGTGCCGTTGGCGACCCCCACGCAGTGGGCGACACCGCCGAAGTCGGCGTACTCGCGCTCGAATCGGCGCACCTCGTCGCCGCCGATGAACGCGGTGCCGGCCAGCACTCGTTCGAATCCGGCCCTGACCTCGTCGGCGACCTCCTCGTGTGCCGCCCTGAGGTCGACAAGCGGAATCTGGTTCATGTGACCGGTCCCCCCGTTGTTCGTGTCACCAGTTCGTCGAGCGCCGGCGCGTCCGCCGTGCGCAGCCGCCGGGCCGGACTGCCCGCCCAGACCTCGCCGGGCGGGACGTCGCCGAGCACCGTGCTCCCCATGCCGACCAGCGACCACGCGCCGATCGTCGTGCCTTCGCGGACCAGGGCCCCGGAGCCCACGTAGGCGCCCCGTTCCAGCCGGGCTCCCCCGCCGAGCCGGACACCGGCGGCGAGCGTGGCGCAGTCCTCGACCACGTCGTCGTGGGTGAGGACGGCGTGCGGCATCACCGCGACATGCGCTCCCACCCGGACGGCGGCGGTCAGGACGCAGTGCGCCAGCAGGACCGAGCCGGGGCCGACCTCGGAGCTCGACGACACCGCCGCCGTCGGGTGCAGCACGGTGGCGTAGCGGTCCGCGGGCAGGCCGAGGCGGCGCACCAGACGGGCGCGGGCCGCGTAGTCCCGGGGATTGCCCACGCAGACCACGACCTGCGCCCCGGGCAGGTCGTGGACGAGGTCACAGCCGCCCAGGACGGGCACGCCGTCCACCTCGGTGCCGTGCAGGGCGGTGTTGTCGTCGAGGTGCCCGAGCAGCTTCGTCCCGCCCGCGTCCCGTACGACCTGGGCGGTCTCGCGGGCGAAGCCGCCCGCGCCGATGATCAGGAGTTCGCTCATGGGCCGGCCTGTTCGCGCAGCACCGCGACCACCCGGTCCTGCTGGGCCTCGGTCATCGTGTGGAACAGCGGCAGGATCAGCGAGTCGCGGCCGATCCGCTCGGTGACCGGCAGCGGTGCCGCGGGGTGGCCCGCGTAGGCGGGTTCGAGGTGCGAGGCCATGATGCCGCGGCGGGCGGAGACGCCGGCCGCGGCGAGCGCGGCGAGCAGGTCGTCCCGGCCGACGGGGAAGTCCTCGGCCAGGAGCACCCAGTAGGACTGGAAGTTGCTCTGCCCGTGGGCGGGGTCGCGGACCGGGGTGAGACCGGGGACGTCCCGCAGCAGCGTCTCGTACCGGGCCGCCAGTGCGCGGCGGCGGGTCACCATCGCGTCGAGTTTGCCGAGCTGGACGAGGCCGATCGCGGCCTGGACGTCCGTCATCCGGTAGTTGAAGCCGACCTCGAGGTAGCTCTCCAGGACCGGTCTGTCGCTCGCGTGCCGCTCCGCCGCCGAGGCGTCCATGCCGTGCTCGCGCAGCCGGCGCAGGCGGGCGGCCCACTGGGCGTCGTCGGTGGTGATCATGCCGCCCTCGCCGGTGGTGACGATCTTGCGGGGGTGGAAGGACCAGGCGGCGAGCAGCGCGCCGTGCCCGACGGGCTTGCCGCCGGCGGTGGAGCCGATGGCGCAGGCCGCGTCCTCGACCAGCGGGAGGTCCCATTCGGCGCAGGCGGCGCGCAGGGCGGGCACGTCGGCCGGTACACCGCCCTGGTGGACGGCGAGGACGGCCCGGGTGCGCGGGGTGCGGACCGCGTCGACAGTGGCCCTGGTCAGGTTGCCGGTGGCGGGGTCCACGTCGGCGAAGACGGGCTCGGCCCCCACGTAGCGGACCGCGTTGGCGGTGGCGATGAACGACAGCGAGGGCACCACGACCTCGTCGCCGGGGCCGAGCCCGAGCGCGACGAGCGACAGGTGCAGAGCGGTGGTGCACGAGCTGACGGCGATGCCGTGCTCGGCGCCCACCCGCTCGGCGAAGGCGCGCTCGAAGGCGGCGACCCGGGGGCCCTGCGCGACCCAGCCGGACAGCACGGCGTCGGAGGCGGCGCGGGCCTCCTCCTCGCCGAGCCAGGGGATCATCACCGGGATGCGGTCCGTGCTCATCGCGCGGCCTCCTCCGTGGCGGCGGCGTCGGTGGCGCGCTCGGCACGCCACCAGTCCACCAGGTCCCGCAGGCCCGTGCGCAGGTCGATCCGGGCCTCGAAACCGAGGAGTTCGGCCGCCCGGCGGGTCTCGGCGAGCCGCCGGACCACCCCGTTGACCGCGCGGGCGGGGCCGTGCTCGGGCGCCAGACCCGACGCGCCCATCGCCTCCAGCAGCCCTTCGGCGAGTTCCTTCAGCGAGGTCTCCGTGCCGCTGGCGACGTTGAACACCTCGTCGGTGAGGTCCGACTCGGCGGCCAGCACGTTGGCCCTGGCGATGTCCCGGACGTCGACGAAGTCCATGGTCTGGCTGCCGTCGCCGAGGATCAGCGGCGGCTCGCCGGACTCGATGCGTTCCATCCAGCGGATGAGCACCTCGGTGTAGAGGCCGTGGATGTCCATGCGGGGTCCGTAAACGTTGAAGTACCGCAGGGCCACGTAGTCCAGGCCGTACATGGCGTGGAAGCTGCGCAGCATGCCCTCGTTGAACGCCTTGGCCGCGCCGTAGAACGTGTCGTTGTTGTACGGGTGGTGGCGTTCGGTGGTCGGGAACTCCTCGGCCATGCCGTAGACGGACGCCGAGGACGAGGCGATCACCTTGCCCACGCCGGCCTCGACCGCGGCCTCCAGGACGTTGAAGGTGCCGTCGACCATCACCTCGTTGGCGAGCCGGGGCTCCTCCGCGCACTGCGTGATCCGGATCGCGGCGAGGTGGAACACCAGGTCGGCGCCCTCGGTGACCTTCCGTACGGTGGCGGCGTCCCGGATGTCACCCTCGACGACCTGGACGACACCGCTGCCCAGGGCCTTGGCGAGGTTGCCCAGCCGCCCGCGCACGAAGTTGTCGAGCACGACGATCTCGCGGGCACCGCCCTCGGCCAGGAGGTCGACGAGGTTCGAGCCGATGGTGCCCGCCCCTCCGGTGACCAGGATCTTCTTGCCTCGTACGCTGCTCAACTGCATGGCCCTCTCGGTGGATGGAACGGTCAGTGCCCGGCGCGCAGGCCGACGACGGCGCCGCGGAACTCCAGGCTGCGGGAGGCCGCTTCGAGGATGTCCAGCACGCGCAGGCCCGCGCGCCCGTCGGTCAGCGGTGGCCGCCCGGTCCTGATCGCGTCGGCGAACTCGTCGACCATGCTGCGCAGCGCTTCCTTCTCGCCGATCGCGGGGGCGACCATGTCGCCCGAGCGGTACGAGACGAGCATCTCGCGGCGCTCGTCGGCGCCGATCTCCTGCGGCGCGGCGAGGTCCACCCCGCGGTCGTAGACCGACACGCGCTGGAGCGGGTTGAGGTCGTCCCAGAGCAGGGTGCGCTTGGCGCCGCCCACCATGGTGGTCCGCACCTTGGTCGGGGAGAGCCAGTTGACGTGCACGTGGGCGATGGCCCCGGTGTTGAGCTGAAGGGTCAGGTAGGCCACGCAGGCCTGGCCGGCGCCGATCGGGTCGGCCCCGTGGGCGGCGACCGCGACCGGTTCGACGTGGTCGGGGAGGATGAAGTCCAGGATGGACAGGTCGTGCGGGGCGAGGTCCCACAGGACGTCGATGTCCTTCTGGACGAGACCGAGGTTGATCCGGACCGAGTCGACGAAGTGGATCTCGCCGAGCTCCCCGGAGCGGACCAGTTCGCGGATGCGGCCCACGGCGGGCGTGTAGCAGTAGGTGTGGTCGCACATGAGGGTGAGGCCGCGTTCCTCGGCCTCGGTCACCAGGCGCATCCCGTCGGCGTAGGTCGCCGCGAGGGGCTTCTCCACCAGGACGTGCTTGCCGGCGCGCAGGGCCGCCAGGGCGATGTCGAGGTGGGTGCCGGCCGGGGTGGCGACGGCGACCGCGGCCACGGAGGGGTCGGCGAGGACGGCCGCGTAGTCCGAGGTGGCCTGGACCGTGGAGTAGTTGCCGAGCACTCGCTGGGCACGGTCCACGTCGAGGTCGCACAGCCAGCGCAGCCGGAACCGCTCGCTGGCCTGGAAGTTGCGTACGAGGTTGGGGCCCCAGTAGCCGGCCCCGACGACGGCGACTCCCAACGGCTCGGTGCTGTGCGTCACTTGGTTCCTCTTCCGTCGGTCCATCAGTAGGCCCCCGTGCCTCGCACCACCGCGGACCCGGTGCGCAGCAGGATCGTCAGGTCGAGACTCATCGACCAGTTGTCCACGTATCCGAGATCGAGCCGTACGGCCTCGTCCCAGGGCAGGTCGGAGCGGCCGCTGACCTGCCAGAGCCCGGTGAGGCCGGGCTTCACGAGCATCCGGCGTTTGATGTCCGGGGTGTACTCCTCCACTTCCTGGGGCAGCGGCGGGCGCGGGCCGACGAGCGACATGTGGCCCTTGACCACGTTGAGCAGCTGCGGCAGTTCGTCGAGCGAACTGCGGCGCAGCAGCGAACCGACCCGGGTGACCCGTGGGTCCTCCTTGACCTTGAAGAGCAGGCCGTCGCTGTTCTGGTTGAGGTGCTCCAGCTCGGCCCTGAGGGCCTCCGAGTCCTGCCGCATCGTGCGGAACTTGAGCATGGTGAAGTGGTCGCCGTAGCGGCCCACGCGCTGCTGTCTGAAGAGTGCGGGGCCGGAGCTGTCCAGCCGGACGATCAGGGCGATCAGCAGCATGGGAAGCGCGAGGAACAGCAGGAGCGCCGCCGCGAAGGAACGATCCAGCAGTTCCTTGGGCAGGCGGGCGAACCGGGAGAGGTTCGGCGCCTGGATGCGCAGCAGGGGCACTCCGTTGGTGGGGCGTACGGCGAGCCGTGGCGCGGACACGTCGGTCAGGACGGGTGCCAGCAGGAACTCGACGCCCTGTACGGCGGTGGTCCAGGACATCCGGCGCAGCACGGAGGCGTCGGCTCCGGGCACCGGCAGCGCGACCACGGTGGTGATGCGCATGACCCGGACGACGTCGTCCATGTCGCCGATGCCGCCGAGGACCGGCAGCCCCAGCCTGCGGACCGCCGAGGCGTTCTCCGGGTCGCTCAGGCACACCCCGGCGAGCTGGAGTTCCTGTGCGCCGCCGCGCCGCAGCACCGCGACCAGTTCCACGATCCCGCGCGTGGGCCCGACCAGGAGGGTGGCGCTGCGGTCCCGGCCGCGCGCCCAGCGCCGGTGCAACCGGCGGCGCAGCGTGTACCGGATCGGCACGGCTATCACGGCGGCCGGCACGGCGGCCATGGTCATGTCATGAAGAAGGCCGGAACCGCGCGTGAACAGCCAGTACGCGACCGCCGCCAGGGCCGACAGCGCGGCGGCCCCGCGCAGCACGCGCCGGTACTCCTCGGTGCCGAGGCCCAGGGTGCTGCGATCGTAGGAACGGTGGGCCAGCATGGCCCCGATCCAGGCCGGTGGCAGCACCAGCGCCACCGCCCAGCGGCCGTAGGCCGCGTGGATCAGGAAGGCCGCGACGACGGCGGCGAAGCCGTCCGCGACCAGCAGGACGATTCGGTACTTCTGTTCCCAACGTCTTCGGCGTGTTCGTGGAGTTCGATCTTCCACAAGCACTTGCTCATGCGTGACCTCAATGGTCATGCGCCCCCCACCACATGCGCGACTACCCCTGTCCGAAGCACCCTCGACACAGCGGCACTGGAAAGTGAGGAGGCTTCAGCGGTTCCCCAACCGCCACACGCCCCCAGCATGCTGGTTACTGAAGTTCAAATACGTTCAACGGAGCGGTTCATGACGTGCAGTCAAGAACAAGTTCCCCACCCAAACCGGCCCGGCGATCCTCAATCTAGACCACGCGGCGCAGCCGCGTGAACAGTTGGACGAAACACATGTCGCAATAGTGACACCGACGGCATACTGCCCAGGTGACGAGCATCGTGATCCCGGCCCACAACGAGGCGCGAGTCATCGGCCGGCTCCTCGATTCACTGTTGGCCGATTCCCGCGAGGACGACACCGACGAGACGGACATCGTCGTGGTGTGCAACGGCTGCACCGACGACACCGCACGGATCGCGGCCGAACGCGGCCCGCGCGTAAGGGTGGTGGAGATTCCCGTCCCCTCCAAGCACACCGCGCTGCGCACCGGCGACGACCACGCGCGCGGCTTCCCACGCCTCTACGTGGACGCCGACGTCGTCCTCGCGGGCGCCGACGTGCGGGCTCTGACCGCACCGCTGCACGACGAGACGTCCGGCGTCCTCGCCACCGCCCCCGCACGTCGTATCCCCCTGGCCGCCTGCGCCTGGCGGGTACGCGCCTACTACCAGGTGTGGCAGCGGCTCCCCGCCGTCCGCGAGGGACTGTTCGGCCGGGGTGTCATCGCCGTCTCCGAAGCCGGACACGAACGGCTCGCCGCGCTCCCGCCCTTGATGGCGGACGACCTGGCCGCGTCCATGGCGTTCGCCCCGAAGGAGCGGCAGGTGGTCGAGGCGGCCGGTGTCGTGATCCAACCCCCGCGCACCTGGCGGGACTTGATCAAACGACGCGTCCGGGCCGCGGTGTCCACGGCTCAGGTCGAACAGCAGCAGGCCGGGCGACAGACCCCGCCGCGCACCAGCAAGGCGGACCTGAAGGACCTGCTCCGCCGGGAGCCGAGGCTCCTCGCGGCCGTCGCGGTCTTCGTCGCGGCGGCCGTCGCCGCCCGGCGGGGGGCCGAAAAGGCCATCCGGGAGCGGGACTTCGGCACCTGGCTACGGGACGAGAGCAGCCGGCAGAACTGATCGCACCGCACCTGGAGCTCCTTCTTGTACCTCACCGACCGTTCAGCGCCTCCGAAGGACGGCACCGGCCAGGCCCGGGGACGTGCCCCCGGGCGCAGGGTCGCCCCGGTCGTGCTCGTGCTCGGCACGGTCAGTCTGATCACCGACGTCTCCTCGGAGATGGTCACCGCCGTCCTGCCGCTCTACCTCGTCACCACGCTCGGCTTCAGCCCGCTGGGATTCGGCACCCTCGACGGCGTCTACAACGGCGTCAGCGCGCTGGTCCAGCTCACCGGCGGCCATCTCGCCGACCGGGTGCGCAACCACAAGCTGCTGGCCGGGCTCGGCTACGGCCTGTCCGCACTGTGCAAACCCCTGCTGCTGCTCGCGGGCAGCATCGGCACGCTCGGCACCGTCCTGGCCCTCGAGCGCACCGGCAAGGGCCTGCGCACCGCCCCGCGCGACGCGATGATCTCGCTCTCCACCCGGCCCGAGAACCAGGGCCGGGCCTTCGGCGTGCACCGGGCGATGGACACCACCGGAGCGATGCTCGGCCCGCTCGCAGCCTTCCTCATCCTGCGCACGGCGGTCGACGGCTACGACGCCGTGTTCGCCGTGAGCGCGTGCGTCGCCGCGCTCGGCGTACTCGTCCTGGTGCTGTTCGTCCCCGGCAGGAGCCGAGGCGCACGGCCGGAGGCCGCAGGTCCGGGGGGCAGTCCGGTGGAGCCGCGGTGGGACGAGACGGGCCCGCGCGGCAGCGGGCCGGACGGCGCGGGCGTGCGCGCCGGCCTTCCGTACGGCGGCTCGGGCGTGCGGGAGGCCCGGCCGCAGGACACAGGCGCGGGGGACGCCCGGCCGAAAGACGCGAGCACGCGGGACACCCGGCCTGAAGGCGCCGGCGCGGGGGACGCCCGGCCGGGTGACGCGGGCCTGGCGGACGGCACGCCGGCCGTTCGCGTGCGCGACGCGCTGACCCTGCTGCGGCTGCCGCGGCTGCGGGCGCTCGCCGGCTGCGCCGCGCTGCTCGGCCTGACCACGGTGAGCGACGCGTTCGTCTACCTGCTCCTCCAGCGCCGTGCGGGGGTCGGCGAGCAGTGGTTCACCCTGCTGCCGCTCGGCACCGCCGTCGTCTTCCTGCTGCTGGCCGTGCCCCTCGGCGCGCTCGCCGACCGGATCGGCCGACGCACCGTGTTCCTCGCGGGACACGTGGGGCTGCTCACCGCCTACGGCCTCCTGCTGTGGGCCCCGGCCACACCGGCCCTCACCCCCGCCGTCCTCGCCCTGCACGGCGCGTTCTACGCGGCGACCGACGGGGTGCTCCCGGCCGCCCTCGCCGGACTCGTGCCCGAGCAGTTGCGCGCCACCGGCCTGGCCATCGTCGGCACCAGCCAGGCGCTGGCCCGGTTCTGCTGCTCCCTCGGCTTCGGCGCCGCCTGGACGGTGTGGGGCGACGGCCCGGCCCTGGCCGGGTCGGCGATCGGCCTGCTGTGCTGCGCGGCCGTCGCCGCCCTGGTGCTGCGACCGGCCGGAACCCGATGACCACCACTCCAGCCCCGAGGAACCACATGACATCGCTACGCCGCCGCCTGCTCCTACTCGTCGCGGCGGTCCTGGTGCTCGCGGGCGTGGGAACCGGCGTCGTCCTGCACGCCGCCGCCCGCGCGGACCGGGCGAACCAACCGCGGTCGGGTGGCCCCGCCGTCGGCGCGGGCACGTTCACGCTCGCCCAGAAGGACCGCCTGGCCTTCGTCAACGCGGCCGCCGGCCCGCACCGCACCGCGGTCGCCACGGTTGCGTCCGCCGACCCCGAGGGCAGGCGGATCGCCTCCGGCCTGAAGTGCGCCCGCTTCTACGCGGCCGCCGGCACGGGCATCTGCCTCCAGTCCGATCCTGGCGTCCTCAAGCAGAGCAACCGCGCCCTGCTCCTCGACGCCCGCCTGCGCACCGAGCGCACCTTCCCGCTGGCGGGCACTCCCAGCCGGGCCCGCGTCTCGCCCAGCGGCCGCTTCGCCGCCTGGACCGTCTTCGTCTCGGGCGAGTCCTACTCCTCCGCGTTCTTCTCCACCCGGACCTCGGTCCTGGACACCCGCACCATGCGGCTGACGCCCAGCCTGGAGACGTTCTCCATCGTCAAGGACGGCAAGCCGTACCACGCCTCGGACATCAACTTCTGGGGCGTCACCTTCGCCACCGACGACGACACCTTCTACGCCACCCTCAACACCGCCGACAAGACCTATCTGGTGCGCGGTTCGCTCTCCCGGCGCACGGTCACCACGCTGGCCGAGAACGTGGAGTGCCCGTCCCTCTCCCCCGACGGCACCCGGGTCGCCTTCAAGAAGCGGGTGTTGTCCCGCACGAACCTCTGGCACGAGTACGTCCTCGACCTGCGCACCCTGCGCGAGACGCCGCTGGCCGAACGCCACAGCGTCGACGACCAGGCCACCTGGCTCGACGACCACACCGTCGCCTACGCCCTGCCCACCGACGGCAAGGTCGGCAGCAGCGACCTGTGGAGCGTGCCGGCGAACGGCTCGGGCCGCCCCCACCTGCTGATCGCGGGCGCCTCGTCCCCGGCGCCGCTCGACTGAGCACCTGATCCGGGTCCGGGCCCCGGCACGCCCGGTCCGTCACGAGTGGGCAACGACCGGCCGACCGCCGGAACTGCGCCATGGCCGGAATACATCCGTCCCTGCGACAGCCGCCACCGTGCCCCCAGGGGCCGCGACAGCAGAACGGACACAACCGCCATGACGACCCCCAAGAAGGACAACCGTCACAGACCCACCGCCGCTCTCCGTCCGAGCGTGGTGAGCGCCTGCGCCATCGCCGTCCTGGCGCTGACGCTCACCGCGTGCAACGGAGACGGCGACCCCGGCACCTCCTCCGCCCCCGCCCGTACCGCGACGGCCGGGCCGGGCTCCGGCGGCGCGGGAACCACCGCCACCACGGCCGGCGCCGAACCCGCCGGCACGCCCAAGGCGTCCGCGGGCACCGCCAAATCGCCCTCCTCCGGCGCCACCACCGCCCCGGCACCGGCCAAGCCGGCCGCCTCGCCCTCCGGGGCCGGCGGCTGCGACCACAAGATGCCCATCTCGCCGGACGAGATCGCCGTCTACCGGTACACGCCCGAGGGCGGGTCACTGAACCTGATCGTCAAGTACGGCAACTGGGGCTGCGCACCGGCGGATTCCGACGGCGCGCCGTTCGTCACCGTGGGCAAGGAGACGTACCTGCCCATGGACCAGGCCGCGTACGTGACCGCGACCAACCCCATCGTGGAGAGCACGGAGAACCAGCGCATCGGGGTGCAGGAGTTCCTCGACTGGCTGGAAGCGCACCCGGACAGCGGACTCGTCTTCAAGTACCACCTCGGCGGCGACGGCGCCATCGACCGCCTGGAAGAGGTCTTCACTCCCTGATTCGTCGCGGAGATTGTCTGGGCATCGCCGCCTGCGCCCCCTACCCTCTCTCCCCGACCTCGGCCTCTTCCCCCAAGGAGGGCGTACGACGATGAGACGTGGAACCGACGGCACTCGTTTACGGCAGGCGGTGGCCGGTCTGGCCGCCCTGATCCTCGGCGCCGCCACACTGGTGATCGGCGGCGGGCCGGCGCAGGCGGCGCCCGCCGCGCCGGCCGGCCGGGCCCCGGCCGCGACGGTGGACCTGTCCCACTGGATGGGCGACATGCACGGCTATCTCGACGACCGGCCGCTGAACCGGGTCGCGATGCCCGGCAGTCACGACTCCGGCAGCTGGAGCATCCCGGCCGACCCCGGCCTGTGCACCAGCGGCTGGTCCTACCAGGTCGCCTCGCTCGACCCACGCCTGGCCGCCAGCATCTCGCGGGCGCAGAGCGGCAGCCTGACCGAGCAGCTCGACGAGGGCGCGCGCTACCTCGACCTCCGGCTGTGCCTGGAGGGCGGACAGTGGCGGACCTTCCACGGCGCCCCGATGGGAGACGTCTTCTTCGACGCGGCCACGGGCGAGGCGGCCGCGCTCAAGCGCTGGATCGACGCCCACCCTTCGGAGGTCGTCGTCATCGACCTGTCCACCGCCGCCCCGGCGGGCACCGACCGGAGCGAGCCGCTGACCAGGTTGCGGGACCTGTTCGGCACCCGCGTCGCCACCCGCACCGAGCTGTCCCCGACCTCCCCCTACGGCGACTTCGTCAAGGCCGGGAAGAACGTCGTCCTGGTCGACGCCTCGGCCGCGGTCGACCAGCCCTGGGCCTGGCACGCGGACAGCGTCTCCGACCGCGGCAGCTACCCGTCGGGAGACCCTTCCTGGTGGGACATCCTCAAGTCGTTCTTCAACGGGAGCCCGCCGCAGCAGATCTACGACCAGACACTCTCCCTCGACCAGGCGGCCCTGAACCGTGACCCCGGTCCCGACGCGGACCGGTTCTTCGTCCTGTCCGGCATCGTTCAGCCGGACGTGCAGATACCCCAACTCTTCATGATCCGGCCGCTCTCGCCGTTCTTCCCCGCCACCGTCCGGGACAACTACCTCATGTACCTCGCGAACGGCCTGAACCCCCAACTCGTCGCCGAACTGCGGACGGACTGGCGGGCACCTCGGCCGGCAGGCAACATGAACATCGTGGCGATCGACGACCTGGGCCACCGACCGCAGGGCGACCTCCAACGCGCGGTCATCGACATCAACACCCTCCCCGACCGAGCCACTTGACCGCCTCCGAGGTCCGTCGGGTCCGGCTCCGGACCCGGCCGGCCTGAAGATCGGCGGAAGCCGTCCGTCGACTGGCCCGCACCCGCACCCCGCGCCTCGCACCCGCACCCGCATACCCGAGCGGGCGCTCGGGCTCCGCGGGGTCGGACGCGCGGGACCGCTTCAGGCCCCGTGCCGGACGGCCGCCAGGAGACGGGCGCAGCGGGCGCTCATGTCCTCGGCCGACAGTTCGGGGTGCGAGATCCACCATCCGATCAGTGCGCCTACTGTTCCGGTCCAGATGTGCTTGAGGGCGTCCGCGTCCAGGGCGTCGTCGTCGCCCTGGGCGCGCAGCAGCGCGGCGGTGCCGGTGGCCGCCAGCGCGTCGATGGCCTCACGATGCCGTCGTGCCGCGTGCCAGGGCCCGGACCCGGGCCGCAGGCTCCGGTCGTAGAGGACGAACCAGGCGTGCCGCCGCCCCTCGAGGGCCCGGAAGAGGGCCGTGAGCACGGCGTGCGGCATGCCCTGCTTCCCGGGTTCAGGCGCCGGGGCTTCCGACACCGCCGCTCCCGACGTCGCCGCGCCGCGCGCCGCCATGGCTCCCTCGATCGCCGTGAGCAGGTGCGGTCCGACGTGGTCCACGCAGGCCGCGTAGAGGCCGTCCTTGGAGCCGAAGTACGTGTACAGCAGCGGTTTCGTCACACCCACGCGGGTGGCGATCTCGGCCATGGACGCCGCGGCGTGCCCGCGCCTGCCGAACTCCTCCAGGGCGGCGTCGAGGATCTGCTGCTCCCGGTGGGCCCTGGGCACACCCTTGGTCCCGGCGCGGGCCGTGGACCGGTCGGGCCGGCCCCCTGCCCGGTCGTACGCGGGTGGGTCCGGCGGGGTCGAGGCTCTTGCGGTCGTCATGACGGAACTATACGTTGCGGTAACTTACTCATAGGTAAATTACCGAGAGGTCAATTGCCATGATCGACACCGGCACGGCGAAAGCAGCACCGGCAGGCACCTCCCCGCTCCGCTCCTGGTGGGGCTGGGGCACCGAGGACAAGGCGCTGTCCGACGCGGAGTGCGGCGCGCTCGGGGAACTGCTCCCCGGCGCCGCGGACACCCCGCTCCCCGTACCCGACGTCTCCGCGCTCGCCCTGCCGGAGGTCCGGGTCGAGCCACCGGCGGCCCTGGCCGCCCTGATGTCGGCGGCGCCCCGGGAGCGGGCCGCACACACCTACGGCAAGGCGTTCCGCGACGTGGTCCGGGCGCTCGCCGGGGACCTCTCGGCGGCTCCGGACCAGGTGGCCCGCCCCCGGACCGAGCAGGACGTCGTGGACGTCCTCGACTGGGCCTCCGGCGCCGACGTGGCCGTCGTCCCGTACGGCGCGGGCAGCTCGGTCGTCGGCGGGGTCGAGTGCCGCACCGGCCGGCACCGGGGCGTGGTGTCCCTGGACCTGTCGTCGATGGACCGGATCCTGGAGATCGACAGGGTCAGTCGCGCCGCGCGGATCCAGGCAGGTGTGCTCGGTCCGGCCCTGGAGGACGGACTGCGGCCGCACGGGCTCACCCTGCGGCACTTCCCGCAGAGCTTCGAGTTCTCCACGCTGGGCGGATGGCTCGCCACCCGGGCGGGGGGCCACTACGCGACGCTCTACACCCACATCGACGACCTGGTGGAGTCGCTGCGCGTGGTGACACCGGTCGGGGTCAGCCAGTCGCTGCGGGTGCCGGGGTCGGGCGCAGGCCCCTCCCCCGACCGGCTGTTCCTGGGCTCCGAGGGCACGCTCGGCGTGATCACCGAGGCGTGGATGCGGCTCCAGGAGCGTCCGCGCCACAAGGCGTCGGCCACGGTGGTGTTCGACGACGTCCACGTGGCCATGGAGGCGGTGCGGGCCGTCGCGCAGTCGGGCCTGCACCCGGCGAACTGCCGGCTCCTGGACCCGGGCGAGGCGGCCCTCGCGGGAGTCGCGCGGAACGGCGAGAGCGTCCTCGTCCTCGGGGTGGAATCGGCCGGCTCTCCCGTCGGGGGGCGCCTGGCCGAACTCGTGACCCTGGCCCGCGATCACGGCGGCAGCCCGGACCGGGGAGAGACCGACGGCGGATCGACCGGTACGGACGGCGCCGCGGGCACCTGGCGCTCGGCGTTTCTGAGGATGCCGTACCTGCGTGACGGGCTCGCCCGCATGAGCGTGATCAGCGAGACCTTCGAGACGGCCTGCACCTGGGACCGCGCGCCGGAGCTGTACGAGGCGGTGCGTGGGCGGCTGGCCGAGGTGGTGAAGGAGGTGACGGGGAGAGACGGCACCGTCAACTGCCGCTTCACCCATGTCTATCCGGACGGCCCCGCACCGTACTTCACCGTGATCGCGCCGGGCAGGCGCGGCTCGGAGGTGGCGATGTGGGACGAGATCAAGTCGGCGTCCATGCACATCCTGCACGAGCACGGCGCGACCGTCACGCACCATCACGCGGTGGGGCGCGATCACCGGCCGGGCTACGACCGTCAGCGGCCGGAACCCTTCGCCCTCGCCCTGCGCGCCGCGAAGCAGGCGCTCGACCCGGCCGGAATCCTGAACTCGGGGGTGCTCCTCGACCCCGCGGCGGCGGGTTCCCGGCAGGGCGCCGCCTGAGCCGGCGCGATCATGATGGGGTTTTGGCCCCCGCGTGGCCCGCCATCCCGGGATCGGCGGGCCGACGCCTTGGGGGGCGCCGTCGCGGGGTAACCGGAACCTACGCTTCCGCCAGCCAAAACGGAAGCCCCCTTTTGCCTTGACCCCGGCCGTGCTCAGAAGCACCCTGAACCCCACGTGTCACAAGGGAGCACAGCATGAGCCGAGCCACCGCCACCCACCGAGTCGTCGAGTACTGGACGGACAAGGGCACTCACGTGATCTTCCCCGTCCAGCGCAGCGAGGAGGTCGACCGCATGACCGACCAGCAGCTGATCTCGCGGTACGGCAACCCCGAGGACGGCGCGGTGGCGCGCATCGCCCGCTAGGCCTCCGGTCCGGCTCGGGCCGGGGCGCCACCGCCGGTGCCGCCCCGGCCGCCTGGCGGCACCGGCTAGGCGAACCGCCCCGGCCGGTAGTCACCGGCCGGCTGCTGGACGATGAGGTTGCCGCGGTTGTAGGCGTTGATCAGGGCGATGGCGCACACCAGGGCGGCGAGCTGCTCCTCGTCGTAGTGCTTGGCGGCGTTCGCCCACGCCTCGTCCGTCACCCCACCGGCCGCGTCCGCGATCCGCGTGCCCTGCTCGGTCAGCTCCAGCGCGGCGCGCTCGGCCTCGGTGAACACCGTGGCCTCGCGCCAGACCGCCACCAGGTGCAGACGCGTGGCGGTCTCCCCCGCCTCCACGGCGTCCTTGGTGTGCATGTCGGTGCAGAAGGCGCAGCCGTTGATCTGACTGGCGCGCAGCTTGACCAGTTCCTGCGTCGCCGCCGGCAGAGCCGAGTCGGCGAGCACCCTGCCCGCGGCGACGAGGTGCTTGCCGAACTGGGCCGCGACCGGGCCGGTGAAGAGGTTCAACCTGGCTTCCATGACGCACTCCTGTGTGGTCGTTACTGAGTCCACCCCTTGGACGGAACACGTCCGGCGCTTTGTGACACACACAGAAGTGACGCGCCTCACCCCACGCTGCACGAGCGCACCACCAGAGCGCCTTGGAGGGCAGCCCGGCAGGTGAGACGCAGTCTTGGTAGACGCTTTACGCGAAGCATGCAACTGAGTCCCTGGTGCACACCGTCTGACAGGGAGTCGGGCCCGTCAGGGTCGAGGAGCGAGAGAACGGGGCAGGGCGTGGGACGGCGCAAGGGCGGCATAGGGATCGCGCTCATGACGAGTGTGGTGCTGTTGGGCGCGAGTGCCTGCGGCGGTGGCGGCAGTGACAAGGCGGGCGGGGACGACGCGAAGGCGCCGGGCAAGCCGAGCGCGGGTGCTTCGTCGGCACCCGCGAAGCCCAAGGGCCCGCCGATGCTGCTGGAGACGATCACCCCGCAGACGGGTACCACCGTCGGCGTGGCCATGCCCATCTCGGTGGTCTTCACGAACCCGGTGGCCCAGAAGGCCCGGGCAGCGGTCGAGAAGCACATGAAGGTGAGCACCTCACAGCCGGTGACCGGTGCCTGGCACTGGTTCGGCGACCGGCGCGCCGACTGGCGCCCGAAGGACTACTGGCCCTCCGGTACGACGGTGAAGATCGACGCCGACATGAAGGGCGTCAGCAACGGTAACGGCCGCTACGGGGTGCGCGCCTACACGCACACCTTCAAGGTCGGCGACGACGTTCGCGCTGACGTCTCGGTGACCGGCCACACCATGAAGGTGACCCGCAACGGCAAGGCGGTACGCACCCTGTCGATCAACGCGGGCAGCCCGGAGTACCCGACGTGGAACGGCACGATGGCCGTCATCGACAAGCAGGAGAAGGTCCACATGACCTCCTGCAGCGTCGGCATCAGCTGCGACAAGGGCAGCCCCAACTACTACGACCTGACGCTGCCCTGGGACGTCCACCTGACCCAGTCCGGCACGTACGTGCACTTCTCGACCGGCGACCCGAACCCGGGCAGCGGCAGCGCCCGCGGCTCGCACGGCTGCGTCCACCTGTCCATGTCGGACGCCAAGTGGTTCTACGGCCAGGTCAAGCAGGGCGACCCCGTCACCATCACCGGCTCGTCCCGCGCCAAGGCATCGCCCGACAACGGCTACGCCGACTTCAACCTGGACTGGAACCAGTGGCTCGCGGGCAGCGGCTCCGGGGAGGGCACGACCGCGACCCTGTGACACGCCTCCGGTGGCCCCGTTCCGCGCCGAGTCACCCGCCCGCATCACCCGGCCATGTGACTCCGTCGTGTCACTCCGGTGGTTCGAAGCGGCTCGTGGCGCGGGCGTGCCGCAGTTTGCGGACGAAGCGGTGCATGTGGGGGTCCAGCAGCTCCCCCGGCTCCTGGAGCACCTGTTCCTCGGTCAGCCAGCGGATCGCGTCGAACTCGCCCTCGTCGTACGAGGTGATGGTGTCGGCGTCCGCGTCGAGGAGGTACCAGAGCGAGACGTCGGTGTGAGGGCGCCGCTCCCGGGTCGGGGTGACCGTGAGGAAGAGAGGGCGCTCGCCGGTGAGCGGTGACGCCACCGCCCCGATGCCCAGTTCCTCGCGGCATTCCCGGACCACCGTGGTCCAGGGGTCCTCACCGGGCTCGACATGACCTCCGGCGGGCAGCCAGAGCCCTGCCTTGCGGTGGGCGACGAGCAGCAGTCGTCCGCGTCCGCCGTCGCGCACGACGAAGTAGCAGACCAGGTGTGTCGCCGGTACGTCCGGCTTGCGCACCCGGTACACGGGGGCTCCGCCGGCGAGCCACCGGGTGGCGGTCGTCAGGTGGGTGCGTTCCAGGGCGTCCCAGGGGGCGAGCGCACCCACCAGCTCCAGGAGGTGCGCGCGCGGCCCGTCAAGGGGGGCGGGGTGGTTCGTAGGGGGCATGCGGTCAGTGTGGCGATCGGCACTGACAGCCGCGGTCCCGTTCACCCCGCGCGGTGGCTATCGGGTGGGGTCAGTGGCGTGCTCGGGCGAGCAGGGCCGCGTGCGGGAGGGTCAGCAGACCGTCCTCGTTCGCGAACTCGGCGGCGAAGACGTCGAAGTGGCGCTTGATCTCGGCCTGGACCAGGGGCGTCTGGCTCTGCACCAGCTGGCCGCCGAAGGCGACGCCGCCCGCGGGGCCGCTCCACCACTCGTCGGGGCCGGCGCGGTGGTCCCAGCGCAGCGTCCGGCATTCCGCCTCGCGCAGGTCCGCCGCCTCCAGCAGGCCGGTCAGGCCGCTCTCGTCACGGCGGAAGTCGTCCTCGGCGGCAAGCCCCGCGGGCAGGTGGGGCGGACGCACGGCGCCCGCCGCCTGGATCGCGCGGCCGATCAGGGCCTGCCCCGCGGCCGGCGGCGCCGCCCATATCGTCAGGGCGATCCAGCCGCCCGGCCGCACGACCCGGCGCAGTTCGGCCAGGGCGTCCTTGGGCCGGCCCACGTGGTTCAGCACGAAGTTGGCGACCACGGCGTCGAATTCACCCTCGGTGAAGGGGAGTTCGGGTAGCGCGGCCAGCCGTACGTCGGCCTCGGGCGCCGCCCGCCGGGCCAGCTCGACCATGGTCGGCTCCGCGTCGACGGCCGTCACGGTCGCGCCCCGCGCACACGCGGCGGCGGCGACCGTGCCCGATCCCGTGCCGACGTCCAGTACCCGCACGCCCGACCCGACCCCGGCGGCGTCGAGCAACCGCGGTACGGGATGGGCGCACAGCTTGGCGAAGCTGTCGGCGTAGGCGGCGCCCCGGCCCGCCCAGATCAGCCGTTCGCTCGCGTCGAAAGCCGTCGTCGGCACGGGCAGCCTCCCGGACAGGGGTCAAGATCGATTTCGTCGGGACCGACCTTAACCCACTGTCCGAACGGGGAGACGGCTCGCGGGTCCGCTCAGTGGGCGGTGACCGGCGCGGTGGTCGCCGAGCCGTTCGTCCAGCCGTGCCGGTGGGCGGTCACCTTGACGGTGATCCGGTGGCCCCTGTCCGCCTTCGCCAGGACGTAGGTGGACTTGGTGGCGCCGGTGACGGTCTTGCCGTCGCGCTTCCACGAGTAGGTGTACGAGGTGGCCGCCGGGGACCAAGTGCCGTGTGCGGCCGTCAGCTTGCGGCCGACCTTGGCGGTGCCGCTGACGGAGGGCGCCTTGGTGGGCTTCAGGGCCGGGCCGGCGGCGACCGTGACCGCCGTCGACGTGGAGTCGACCGAACCCGCGCCGTTGCCGACCGTGACCTCGCACGAGATCTTGTGCGCGTAGTCGTCCCCGGTCAGGGTGCGGGTCGTGCCGGTGGCGCCCGGGATGGCGCGGCCGTCACGAAGCCACTGCCAGGTCGCGGTCGCGTTGTGCCCCGTCCAGGCCGCCGAGCAGGTCAGCCTTGAGCCGGTGCGGGCGGTCCCGGTCACCGTCGCCCTGGTGGTGATGCGCGGCTTGGCCAGCAGGGTCTGGGAGCGGCTCCACACACGGGAGGTGTAGCGGTCGGCGGACCCGGGGGCATACACGGCCGTCCGCCCCAGCACGGTGGCCCGGCCGTCAGGACCGGCCGCGACCTCGCCGGTCAGGGCATCGGCGTCGGGAACGTCGGCGACCGGCTGCGGGTCGAGTGCGGCGGCCTTGCTCCAGGTGCCGTCGGCCCGGACGGCCCACTCCAGGTAGTGGTCGTCTCCGTTGTCCATGCCGGGAGTCTGCGGCCAGACCACCTGTACGGTCCCGTCGGCGCCGATGGCCGCGTCGACCTGCCAGTCGACGTACCCGGTGGACAGCGTCTTCGGCGCCGACCAGGTACCGGTGGCCGCGCTGCGGGTGACGGCCTGGACGATCGGTGTGCCGGCGCCGGCGTTCCAGCCCGCCCACACGTAGGTGACGTCACCGTCGGGGGCCATGAGGGGGCCGCTGTCGTCGCCGCCCTGGTAGACCGGTACGGCGGTCTGCGCGATCCCCCAACCGCCGTCCGGAGAGGTCCTGGTGCTGGACTTCAGGCTCTCGACGCCGTTGGCCCCGCCGCTCTGCCACAGCACGGTCGTGCGGCCCTTGGCGTCCATGGCCACGCCGACGTCGCCGGACTTGGCGTCGGTGCCCGGCATGGCGGCCTGGTCGCTCCAGTCGCCGTGGGCTGTGGCCCGGGAAGCGGTGGAGATGACGTGGGCGTCGGCGAACCGGTCGTAGGCGTCCCAGACCGCGGTCGCCGAGCCGTCGGGAGCCACGGCGAGCGCGAGATCCCAGATGGCGCCCTTCGAGAAGGACCCGAGGGGGTGGGAGGCCGACCATGCCTTCGCGCCGGCCGCGAGCGTGGCCGTGCGTACCTCGTAGGCGGCGAATCCGTCGCCCTGGTCCCAGACGGCGGTGACGGTGCCGTCGGCCGCCGCGGCCAACTCGGGTACGGACATGTCCAGTCCGTCGTGGCTCGCGAGCTGGACCGGGTCGGACCAGGCGGCCGCCGCGGGGTCCCAGCCCGCCGAGACCGCGGCCAGCGAACCGTCGCCGCCGCTGCCGGTCAGCCAGGCCACGACGGCGTGCCCGTCCGCGGTCACCGCCAGCGCGGTCCGGGCGTCGGCGTAACCGCCGGAGAAGAGGGTGTGGGGAGCGGACCACTGGTCGCTGCCCTTGGGCCTGACGGCGGCGCGGACCTGCCAGTCGGCCGCCCCGGCCGCCTTGCCGTGCCAGAGGGCGAACGCGGTGCCGTCGCCGGCCACCTTCACGTCGATCAGGCTCTGCTTGCCGTCGGCTCCGGTCAGGTCGGTCGTGGGGCCCCAGGGGCCGGCGGATGCCTTGTATCCGGCGGCGGTGGCGGGTACGGCGGTGCCCGTCGCGAGTGCCGCCACGGTGGCCGCCAGCGCGACGAACGCGGCTCCCGGCCTGCCAGTCCTGAGTGCCACTACGGCTCCTGTCTCGCCGGGGCGCGGCTCGCGCGCACGGCCGTGCTCACGGGAAAACGGGGATCGAGGGGCCGAGAGTATCCAGGTCAGGCGCACAACGCCTACCTGCGGAAATATCGGAACGATCAAGATTTCCGGGTCTGTTGTCCGTGGTCTGCCGGACAGACGTCGGCGGGAGTTCGGTCCCGGGGCGTACGCGATCCTCCGTGGTATCTTCCGTGTCGCCGTGCACCGCTGCGCACCGAGGAGGTGAGACCGATCAACACTAAGACAGGTCGGGCCTCCCTCCACCGCATGGCCCGGGGAGTGCCCGCGACAGGCACCTGAAAGGCCTGGATCGCTATGCGCTTCATCTCCGAGACGACGTCCGACGGCGTCCGCGAACAACTCTTCATCCTCGACGGGCTTCCCGGCGTGCTGTGGACGCCGGACGGTGCCGCCGGCGCTCGCTCCCTCATCCTGATGGGACACGGGGGCGGCCGGCACAAGAAGGACGCCGACGTAGTGACCCGTGCGCGCCGCTTCGTCACCGAATGCGGCTTCGCCGTGGTGGCGGTCGACGTACCCGGCCACGGCGACCGACCGATCGACGATGAACTGGACCGGATCGCCACCGAGAACCAGGCCCGCGTGGCCGCCGGGGCCGAGTTGGCTCCGCTGATCGCCGGTTTCCAGGCCCTCGTGGCCCGCCGGACGGTCCCGGAATGGCAGGGGGTGCTGGACGCCGTCCAGCGGCTCGACCACGTCGGGGCCAGGCCCGTGGGCTACTGGGGTGTGTCCCTGGGCTGCGGCCTCGGCGTGCCGTTCGTCGCCGCCGAGCCCAGGGTGCGCGCCGCCGTGCTGGGCCTCGGCGGTGCGTCGGCCTCCGCCGAGGTCGCGGCGCGGATCACCGTCCCGGTGGAGTTCCTGCTGCAGTGGGACGACGAGCGCGTGCCGCGGGAGCAGGGCCTGGCCTTGTTCGACGCCCTCGCCTCCACCGAGAAGACGCTGCACGCCAACCCGGGCGGGCACGGGGAGCTGCCGGCGTTCGAAGTGGACAGCACCGTACGGTTCTTCGCCCGGCACCTGAGCTGACGCCGCCGGTCGCCGTGTGCGCGCGCGGCGGAGGCCACCTTGGCGACAGGCCCCAGGTCGTGTCCGCGAAGTCCCGTCGTCCGCCGGGAGGGCGGGCGTCGTGGGGCAGGCGGGACTTTACGGACACGACCTAGCGCACCGCCTGCCATGGCAGACGTCCCCCTCAGGATCTCGATGTACGGATTTTGGGACGGGCCTCTGTCGCAGCGCACCGACACCGGTTCGTGACGGGATCGCCTCAGGGGCGGCCGTTCACGCCTCGGGGAGCCGGTCCAGGAAGCCCAGGACGGAGGTGATCCGGCCGTCCTCGGCGAGGGTGATCACGTCCGAGCCGGCGACCGGTGCCGAGCCGTCGGCGGCGGAGACCAGCTCCCAGTTGAAGCGGGCGATGTGGTGGTTGCCGTCCACCTCACCGGTCTGCTTGAACTCGAAGCCGGGGAACTGCTCGTGCACGGCGCCGATGACCGCGGCGATCTGCTCGTGGCCGCGCACGTCGGCCATCGGGTCGGTGTACGAACCCTCCTCCGACCACGCGGCGGCGACCGCCTTGGCGAGCGCGTCGGCGTCGGTGGCGTTCCAGGCCTCGAAGTAGCGGGCGACGGCAGCGGTGTGGATCGACATGGCGGGACTCCCGTTCTCGGTGAAGTGGCCGGTGTCTCCGGCCGGTCGGCCCGGGCCCGAGCCGGAGTGCGCCGGCTCGGAACCCGATGCCCTCACCTTGCCGCGCCTCGCCCGGCCGCGCGATTACCGCTCAGGTAATGACGGAGACGGCGGGCGGCGGGCGGCGGGCAGCGGGTCGTACGCTCCTCGCGCCGGCTTGGGTATCGAACACCTTGCCCGGCCCGGCGCCGCCCCCTCCGCACTGCGCCGGGCGCCGCCCTGCCCCCCCGGCCTCGGCCGGCTCACCGGAAGGAGTCCACCCGTGACGAGCACCGCCTCAGCCACCGGCTCCGGCATATCCCCGCAGTCCGAGGCCCAACGCCGCGTCCTGACCGTACTGGTGACCTCGCAGGTCCTCAGCGGTGCGGGGCTCGCCGCCGGCATCACCGTCGGCGCGCTGCTCGCGCAGGACATGCTCGGCTCCACCGGTCTCGCGGGCCTGCCCAGCGCCCTGTTCACCACCGGCTCGGCACTCGCCGCCGTCACCGTCGGCCGTGTCTCGCAGGCGCGTGGCCGCCGTCCCGGGCTCGCGGCCGGCTACCTCACCGGCGCGGTCGGCAGCGCCGGTGTCATCGCCGCCGCCGTGGCCGGCGATCCCGTCCTGCTGCTCGTCGCCCTGTTCGTCTACGGCGCCGGGAGCGCCACCAACCTCCAGGCCCGCTACGCCGGGGCCGACCTCGCCGCCCCCGCCCATCGGGCGCGTGCCGTCTCCACCGTCCTGGTCGCCACCACGGTCGGCGGTGTCGTGGGCCCCAACCTCGCCGCCCCCACCGGTGCCCTGGCCCACTCCTTCGGCATCCCCGCCCTGGCCGGGCCCTTCCTGCTCTCCGGTACCGCCTACGCGCTGGCCGCCCTCGTCCTGGCACTCTGGCTGCGCCCCGACCCGCTGCTGCTCGCCCGTCGCCTCGACGAGCAGCGGCAGGCGGCCGCCGCCACGGCGGCGCGAAGCGCCGGACGCGTCGAGCCGGCCCCGGCGCAACGGCGCGGTCCCGGGCTGATGCCGGGCGCGCTGACCATGATCGTCACCCAGCTCGTGATGGTCTCGATCATGACGATGACCCCGGTGCACATGCGCGACCACGGCCATGGCACGGCCGCGTCGGGCCTGGTCATCGCCCTGCACGTGGGTGCGATGTACCTGCCGTCACCGCTGACCGGCTGGCTCGTCGACCGCTACGGCCGCACCGCGATCGCGGCCGCGTCCGGCCTCACCCTGCTCGCCGCCGGGATCACCGCCGCCGTGGCCCCCGGCGGCTCCGTCGCGCTGCTCGCCCTCGCGCTCGTCCTGCTGGGGCTGGGCTGGAACCTCGGCCTCGTCTCCAGCACCGCGATGATCACCGACGCCCTGCCGCTCGCCACCCGCGCCAGGACCCAGGGCATGGTCGACGTCTCCATCGCCGTCGCGGGCGCCACCGGGGCCCTCACCTCGGGCGCCGTCGTCTCGGCCGCCGGCTACCCGGTACTCACCCTGACAGCCGGCGCCCTCTCCCTCGCCCTGCTGCCCGCCATCGCGGCCACCGCGTCCCGCACGAACAGCGCGTCCAGCGCTAGCGGGCGATGAGGCGTGGTGGGCGGCGCTGGGGGCATGCCGCGCAGGCCCACGGCGGGGTCTCACCCCGCTGCCGCCGCCTGCTGCCACCCGCCGTCCGGACTCAGCTACGACACCGGGCGTCAGCGACGGTCCGCCCCGCCCTCGGCCCCGGCCCGCCGCTCAGGGCGTGCCGTCGACCTCGTGGACCAGTTCGATGGCGCGGGCGAGGGTGGCCAGCCGGGCTTCCAGGGTGTCCCCGGCCGGGTAGAGGCGCACGGTGTCGACGCCGGCGGCCCGCCACACCCGCAGCCGCTCGCGCACCATGGTCTCGGTGCCGATCAGCGTCGTGCCCAGCACCATCTCGTCGGTCACCAGTTCTGTCGCGCCCTCCCGGTCGCCGGCCTGCCAGCGCTCGCGCACCTCGGCGGCGACCTCGGCCCAACCCTGGCGGCTGTAGGCGTTGTTGTAGAAATTCGTGGACGCCGATCCCATGCCGCCCAGGCTGAAGGCCAGTTCCTTCCTGCGCCCGGCGGTCATCGCGCCGAGGGCCTCCTCGTCCGGTGCGAAGGCGACCTCGGCGCCTTGGCAGACGTCCAGGGCCGCACGGGTACGGCCGCTGCGGGCCAGCCCCTCGTCGAGGTGGGCGAAGTAGGCGTCGGCCGCGCCCTCGGGCACGAAACTGGTGCCGAGCCAGCCGTCGGCCAGCTCCCCGGTCAGCCGGAGCATGGCCGGGGACAGCGCGGCCAGGTAGACGGGGACACGGTGCTCGGCCCGCATCGACAGCCGCATCGGGACCGCTTCGCCGCCGGGCAGCGGGATGGTGAACTCGGCGCCGGAGTAGGAGAGTTTGCCGCCGTCGAGCAGTCGCTTGACGATCTCGACGGTCTCTCGCATCCGGCGCAGCGGCCGGGCGAAGGGGATGCCGTGCAGTCCCTCGATCACCTGCGGGCCCGAGGCGCCGAGGCCGAGCAGGAACCGCCCGCCGGACAGGTTGGAGAGCGTGATCGCGGTCTGCGCCACGGCGGTCGGGGTGCGCGTCCCCAGTTGCATGACACCGGAGCCGAGGAGCATGCGGTCCGTGCGTGCGGCGTAATGGCCGAGCGCGGACGGGGCGTCCGAGCCCCATGCCTCGGCGACCCAGCAGATGTCGAGGCCGAGCTTCTCCGCCTCGACCACGTAGTCCGCCTGCTCGGTCCAGTTCCCGAAGCCCGACGCCTCGGTCGTGGTGGCCGTGCGCATCACGCCTCCGCCCGCTTCCTGATGTCCTCGAGGGTCGAGGTCATGGCCCGCTCGAACTCGCGCAGCCGCACGAACACGATCTTCTGCTCCTTGTCCGGCATGCGCTCGATCGCCGTCGAGAGCCCGGAACGACCGGGGCCCAGTCGCATCCACTGGGTCAGTTCCGTACCACCGTCCCGTGGCCGGAGGCGGAAGCGCCAGGTCGCGGAGGGGTGGCAGGGGTCTTCCACGGCCCAGGCGAAGACCTGTTCCGTCTCGCACTCGATCACATGGGAGGTGGTCGACCACTCCCCCAGCGCTGGGTGCCTGCTGCGGCCCGTGAACCGGGCCCCCACAGCGGGTCGTTCGGCGCCGTCGAGCCACTCGACCGCCTGAAGCTCCTCACTCATGGCCGGCATCAGGGCGATGTCACTCACCAGCGCCCACACGCGCGCCTGTGGGGCGTCGATCCAGGTCCGTACCTCGATGGTGGGTGTGTCCGCGTACCGTGCGCCCGTCCACTCCAAGTCCGCCGTCCTCCTCCGTCACCCAGGGATGTGCCCCACAGAGTTGCGTCATAAGACTTACCTGTCAAGGACCCCGGAACGAGGCGGCGTTGCAGTCGGCGTCGGTGGTCCTCCCGCCGTCAGCCCTGCGGACGACCCTCCGCCGAACCGGCCGCGGAGCCCGCCGCCGAGTCCCGAGTCCCATCCAGGCCGAACCGGCGGCGCACGTCCGGGCGGCTCCTGAGCCGTTCGGGATAGCCGGGTCCGAGGCGCATCGAGGTCTCCTGGGCCAGCAGGGGTTTCCGGCAGACGGAGCACACCACGTCGGCGGTCGCGTCGTGGTCGCAGGCGTCGTGGTGGAACACCACCGGGACGCCCTCCTCGCCGGCGAGCCAGCGGTCACCCCATCGGGACATCGCGGCCAGCACGCCGAACAGTTCACGCCCCTTCTCCGTGAGGACGTAGTCGTAGCGCGGTGGCTCGCTCTCGTAGGGCCGCTTCTCCAGCACCCCCTCGTCCACCAGGCCGCGCAGCCGGTCGGTCAGGGTGTTGCGGGCGATGCCCAGTTCCCGCTGGAACTCGTCGAAGCGGCGGATGCCGTAGAACGCCTCCCGCACGACGAGCGGCGTCCAGGGGTCACCCAGCAGGTCGAGGGTCCGCGCGATGGAGCACGGCCAGTTGGCGAAAGACGTTCGTTTCATGGCCCCTACGATAGTGAGTCTCACGAAAAAACTTGGCTGCGGGACGCGGTGGAAGCGGGCGCGGCCCGGTCCGGGTGTTGCTAGCATCGCCGTACGGCATCGCGTGTCGGTCACCGGCCGGGTGAGGCATGGAGGTGCCCGTGAGATTGCCTTACGGAGGCATTCCACACATGTCAGTCGAGTTGAACCACACCATTGTCCACGCCCGGGACAACCGGGAGTCCGCCGACTTCCTCGCGCACGTCCTGGGACTCGAGACCGGCGCCGCATGGGGCCCGTTCGTTCCGGTCGCCACCGACAACGGCGTCACCCTGGACTTCGCCACCGTCCCGGCGGAGTCGATCGTCATGCAGCATTACGCGTTCCTCGTCTCCGACGACGAGTTCGACGCCGCGTTCGCCCGTATCCGGCAGGCCGGAATCGAGTACTACGCCGACCCGCGCCTGAAGCAGCCGGGCGAGATCAACCACCACCACGGCGGCCGGGGCCTGTACTTCCTGGACCCGGCCGGCCACGGCATGGAGATCATCACGCGCCCGTACGGCAGTCATCAGGAGCCCGTCGACTCCTGAGCGACGGGGTGTCCGCCGCGCCCCGGGGCGCCCTTCCGGTCGCCGGTTCCGCCACGGTGACCGGGAGGTCGCGGACGTCCTTAGACTACGCCCTGATCTCCAGGGGGCAGCACTTCAGGGACGTGGTGTCCGCACGGCCGTAGACGGTCGCGGGCGAGGCCGTGCGCCTCGTGCAGCAGACGGGTCTTTCCGATGCCGGCCGGGCCGGCGACGAGGACGCCGTGTGCCCTGTGCCCTGTGCTCGGACGTCAGGATCCGGCGTATCCCTTCCGGTTCACCCACCCTGCCGACGAACGTGGGATCGGTGGTGAGACACCGAACGGTGCCGGCAAGGGGGTGCGGGGAGAGAGGGGTGAACGCTTCATGGGTTCCTTGGTCCAACGTCACTGCCGGGCCCGGCGACGTCCGGACGTCCCGCGGAGTGCGGGCCGTCGTCTCGGGCTCTCGGCTGTGCGGGTGTGGGGGATGACGCCGCGTCCGTGGACTGCGGCGCCCGGACGGCGGCCCGAGGACGGCTCGCCGTACCGAGCGGCGGTGGTCGCGTCCGCGACCGTCGGCCGTGTCCGCGACTGACATGGCGGACACGTTCCGAGCCGGCGGGTCACCACGGCTTCGGCCCCGCGTCGGCAGTCACGGCCATCCGGCCCTCCCCCGGCGCCCCGTGCCTCGGGGACGTGGTGGTCACTGGTCCCGGACAGTCTCCGCGGGCCGCCCGCGGCCGACCAGGGATGGGGACTACTCAACTTGTCCCCCGCCCGCCGCCGAGGGCGGCGGGTGGCGCGCAGGGCCATCAGGGTGGCCCCAGGCCGTGTCGGCGACGACCACGCGGGGACCGTTCGCCATGCTGGGCCGGAAGCGGCACCCTTCCCGGCCGACAAGGAGAGCAGCATGCCGACGGACCCGGTCTCGCGATTCCTGGCGGCCCTGGACCCCGACCACCGGCAGGCCGTCGGCGAAAGCCCGCGCGAGGAGCAGGAACGGCTCGCGGCGGCCTGGGAACGCGAGCTCGAGGCGGACGACGAACTCGACACCCTCGACGAGCTGTCGCCACCGGCAGCGGAGGCCGAGGCCGCCCGCCGGGTGCTGGAACGCGAGGCGGAGTAGGGCGCTCGTCCCGAACCACCCCACCCCGCCACGCGGGCGAGGGCATCGGCGAGGTGCGCCGCACGACGGCAACTGCCGCCGGGAAAGGCGCTGTTCAGCGCTCCACCTACACTGACACCCATGGCATGCCGCATCAGTGAGCTGGTCCTCGAAGCCGCCGACGCGGAGCGGCTGGCCGCGTTCTGGAGCGAGGTCCTCGGCTACGTCGAGCTCGGCCGGGAGGACGACGGCAGCATCGAGATCGGGCCCCCGGACATCGGCTTCGGCGGCCCGCGGCCCACCCTCGTCGTCAGCCCCAGCGGCGACCCGCGGCCCGAGAGGCCACGGCTGCGCATGGACGTCAGCGCCACCGACCGCGACCAGGAGGCCGAGCTGGAGCGGCTGCTCGCGCTCGGCGCCGCGCCCGTCGACGCCGGCCGTACCGGCGAGCGGAGCCGACACGTCCTGGCCGACCCGGAGGGCAACGAGTTCCACCTCCTGCCCGCCCGGCTCCCCACCCTGCCGGTGTCCGCCCCGCCGCGATAACTCGGTGGCGCGTCGGCGCCGGCACCGAGGAGCATGCGACGCATGACTGATCAACCCGCGCGGTGGACCCAGGCGACCGTCTACCCCGACATGTGGACCGATCCCGACGACGACCCCAGGGAGAATGAGGGCCCCGCTCCGGAGGGCGAACTCGCCACGATCGAGGATTACTTGACGAACTACCGCATCACCCTGCGGATGAAGTGCGCGGGTCTGGACGCGGAGCAGCTGGCCCGCCGCTCCGTTCCGCCGTCGACCATGTCGCTGCTCGGGCTGATCAGGCACCTCGCCGAGGTGGAGCGGGACTGGCGGAACTGGATCACCGACGGTGACCCGCTGCCCAAGCTGTACGGCAAGCGGGACGCCGACTTCGACGGGGCCGTGGCCGAACAGGCCGTCGTCGAGGCGTCGTACGCCGATCTGGAGCGTGAGCAGGCAGCGACCGACGCGGCCCTGGCCGAGCACCCGGACCTGGGCGAGCGGCTGGGCAAGGACGGCATCGCGGTACGGGAACTGCTGATCCACCGGGTCGAGGAGTACGCCCGGCACTGCGGGCACGCCGATCTGCTCCGCGAGTGCGTCGACGGCAGGGTGGGCCAGTAGGACCGGGACGGCCTGGCGCGTCCCCGGAACCGGCCGGCAGCGCAGGCCGGCCGGCTTCCGGCGTCGTCAGGCGCCGGCGGCGGAGTGCGGGTTCGCGGCCGTACCCTCCGTGCTCAGCAACACGACCACCGAGGCCGGATCGAGCCCCAGGGCCGTACGCCGGTCTCCGGAGCCCGTTCCGGTGAGTGCCGCGCGCAGGCCGGCGAGCGCAGCCGCTCCGCACGGCCCCGAGGAGACGCCCAGCGCGGCGAGGCGGGCGGCCGCGCCGGCCGCGGCGGCGTCGGGAACGGCGGTCGCGGCGTCAAGGCCGCCGTACAGGCAGGGCCAAGCGATGCTGGAGGGGGTGCCGCAGTTCAGGCCCGCCATGGTGGTCTCCCCGGTGCGGACGCTGACGGGCCCGCCGCTCGCGAGGCTCTCCAGGACGCAGGCGGCGGTCTCCGGCTCCACCGACAGCAGTGCGGGCGCGGGGCTGGAGCGGCGGCTGCGGTAGTGCGTGACCACGGCCTGGGCCAGTGACCCGACTCCCACCGGTACGGCGACGAGGCCGGGGCCATCGCCGGCCCCCGCGGCCGCCAACTGCTCGTCGATCTCGGCGCAGAGGGTGGAGTAGCCCTCGACGATCCACGCCGGGATGCGCTCGTAGCCGGGCCAGGCGGTGTCCTGGACCAGGACCGTGTCCGGGGCGGTGGCCGCGTCGGCCGCCAGGCGGACGGCCTCGTCATAGGCCCCCGGGACCTCGGTGACCTTCGCCTGCTCGGCGACGATGGCCGCGACCGCCTCGGGGTGTACGCCACGGGGGACGAAGACGTGGGCGTGCTGCCCGAGCCGGCGCGCCGTCCGGGCCACCGCCCGGCCGTGGTTGCCGTCGGTGGCTGTCACCAGGGTGAGGGGCCGTGCCCCCGCTCCGTTCGCCGCTCGCTCGGCAAGGGTGCGGTGCACCGCCCAGGAGGCTCCCAGCGCCTTGAACGCGGGCAGCCCGAGGCGGCACGACTCGTCCTTGACGAAGACGCGCCCGACTCCCAGTTCCCCGGCCAGCTCGGGCAGCTCGGTCAGCGGTGTGGGGAAGTAGTCGGCCAGCGAGGCGTGGAAGGCGCGTACCTCGGCGGGCGCGGGCGCGCATCGCCAGCGGCGGGCGGCGGGCCGCGCCAGCCAGGGCAGGGTGCGGGCGGGGGAAGCGTTCTCGGGCACACGTACAGACTCCGGCAGCGTCTATCATCGGTCCAGCGGATGTTTCCGACCTGTACTCATCGGAAGAACCGACTGTTCGGTTTCGCCGGGTGCCGCGCGGTGACCGGAAGAGGGTGGCCCGGCCATGTTCGACCTGCACCGACTGCGTCTGCTGCGCGAGCTCAAGCACCGGGGCACCCTCGCGGCCGTCGCCGCCGCCCTGTCGTACGCGCCTTCCTCGGTGTCCCAGCAGCTCTCCCAGTTGGAGTCCGAGGTCGGCGTCCCGCTGCTGGAGCCGGTCGGGCGGCGTGTCAGGCTGACCGAGCAGGCGGAGATCCTCGTCGCCCACACCGAGGCCGTTCTCGAACGTCTGGAGCGGGCGGAGGCGGACATCGCGCCTCGCTGACCGACCTCACCGGCACCCTGCGCGTCGCCTCGTTCCAGACGGCCGCCCTCGCCCTGGTCCCCACCGCGCTCGGGCTGCTGCGCGACCTGCACCCGCACCTGCGCCTCCACGTCACGCACATGGAACCGGAGCGGGCCCTGTCCGCCCTCCGGGCCCGTGACTTCGACCTCGTGCTCGCCGAGGAGTACCCGGGCAACCCCGACCCGCGCCCCGCCGAGCTCGATCAGGAGGACCTCCTGGACGACCCGCTCCGCCTCGCGGTGCCCGAGGCGGCCGACGGGCCTGGGACCGAGACCGCGATGGCGGCGCTGCGCTCCCTCGCGGGCCACCCCTGGGTGATGGAACCCGGGGGGACGACCGCACGGCACTGGGCCATGTCCCTGTGCCGGTCCGCCGGCTTCGAGCCCGACGTGCGGTTCGAGACCACCGACCTGCTGTTCCACCTGCGGCTGGTCGAGCAGAACCATGCCGCCGCCTTCCTCCCCGACCTCCTCTGGAACGGACGGCCGGCGACGGTGACGCTGCGGCCGCTCCCCCCGGGGCAGCGCACGCGTCGTATCTTCACCGTGGTCCGCCGGGGCCGCAGCCGGCACCCGGCCGTCCTGGCCTGCCGCGCCGCTCTCCTCCGCGCGGTCACGCTCAGCACCGCCCGAGGCTGAACGGCGGCCCGCCAGAACCTGGGAGCCGGACCGTGACGAGCAGCCCGCCCGCCGGGCGGGCGGCGAGGTCGAGGGTCCCCTCGTGGGCGCGGACGACGCTCCGCACGATGGCCAGGCCGAGGCCGACACCGGCGTGCTCGTCGGTGCGTACGCGCTCCGCTCCGCGCCGGAAGGGTTCGGTGAGGGTCGGCACCCGTTCCGGTGGGACCGGCGTCCCCGTGTTCTCCACCCGCAGCACGCTCGTCCCGCCCCGCGCCTCGGTGTGGACCGTCACGGCACCGCCGGAGGGGAGGTTGTGGACGACGGCGTTCTGGACGAGGTTCGTCACCATCCGCAGCAGGAGCTCCGCGGAGCCGCTGGTCCCGGCGGTCCCGCCGGTGACGTCGAGGGTGATCCGGCGCTGTTCGGCGAGGGGCAGCAGTGTTTCGGCGGCTTCCTCGGCCAGGAGGGAGAGGTCGACTTCCTCGTGGATGAAGTTCGCTCGGTCCCCGCGGCTGAGCAGCAGGAGCGCTTCGGTGAGGTCGATGGCCCGTGTGTTGACCGCCTGCAGGCGTTCGACGAGTTCGCCCCGGTCACGCGTGGGGTCCTTGCGGGCGACGTCGTGGAGCGTGCGCGAGATCGCCAGCGGGGTGCGCAGTTCGTGGGAGGCGTTCGCCGCGAACCTCCGCTGCTCGGCGACGTGGGAGTCGAGTCGTTCCAGCATCGAGTCGAACGCGTCGGAGAGTTCCCGGAATTCGTCCTGGCGGCCCTTCATCCGGATCCGGTGGGACAGCGACTCGCTCGCGGCCGTCCGTGCCGCGTCCGTGATCCGGGTGAGGGGTGCGAGCATACGGCCGGCCAGGATCCATCCCCCGACCAGGCCGAAGGTGAGCAGGCAGGCCATCGCCACGGCAGCGGCGGGGGCGAAGGTGCGCACGAGGAGGTAGCGGTTGGGTGAGATGCCGAGCAGGCCCCTGGTGTTGTCGGGTACGTAGCGCAGCAGGAACATCCACACCACGGCCAGCAGCAGGGCGCCGGCGACGGCGAGGAACCCGGCGTAGCTGAGGGTGAGTTTCAGGCGGACGCTGAGCCCCGCGCGTCTACGCATGCGTGTGGCCCGGGTCGTTGCGCGGGCCGCTGGCGATGCGGTAGCCGACGCCCGGCACGGTGGCGATGACCCATGGTTCCCCGAGCCGTTTGCGCAGGGCGGAGACGGTGATCCGGACGGCGTTGGTGAGGGGGTCGGCGTTCTCGTCCCAGGCCCGTTCCAGCAGTTCCTCGGCGCTGACGACCCCACCCTCGGCGGCGACGAGGACTTCCAGCACGGCGAACTGCTTGCGGGTGAGTGCCACGTAGCGGCCGTCGCGGAAGACCTCCCGGCGGAAGGGGTCGAGTCGCAGGCCCGCGACCTCGCGGACCGGGGGCCGGGCGTGCGCGCGTCTGCGGTCGAGCGCCCGCAGCCGCAGGACGAGTTCGCGCAGGTCGAACGGTTTCGTGAGGTAGTCGTCGGCGCCGAGCCCGAACCCGGACGCCTTGTCGTCGATCCGGTCGGCTGCGGTGAGCATGAGGATCGGGATGCCGCTGCCGGAGGCGACGATGCGCCGGGCGACCTCGTCGCCGGAGGGGCCGGGGATGTCACGGTCGAGGACCGCGAGGTCGTAGGAGTTGACGCCGAGCAGTTCCAGGGCCGAGTGTCCGTCGCCGGCGATGTCGGCGGCGATCGCCTCCAGCCGCAGACCGTCACGGACGGCTTCCGCCAGATAGGGCTCGTCCTCCACGATCAGTACGCGCATGTCCGAAGCCTAGGCAGCGCGCCGTATCGCCGGCGTATGCGAGGCCGTGTCCCCGCCGGACACTCGGCTCAGCCCGCCGGTGCCGGCGCGGTGCGGGGCCGGTCCGCCGGCGTCTTCGCCCGAGTACGCCACCAGTGGCGCGACGCCAGCGCGGCCAGCACGGCACCGGTGGCGTTGACCAGGACGTCGTCCACGGAGGACACCCGGTCGAGCCGCAGGACGTACTGCGCGGTCTCGACCAGGGCCGAGCAGCCCGCTCCGAGCGCCAGGACCCTCGGCAGGGACGCGAGCGCCGCGAACCGCATCGGGGCGAAGAACCCCAGTGCCGCGAAGACGAGCAGGTTGCCGGCGATCCCGAGCGGTCCCATCGTGACCAGGTCCCGCAGCGGTACCAGGCTCACCCGGCCGGGGACGGTGCCGGCCCCGGCGCCCGGCATCATGGTCAACCAGACGAACGGCACCGTCCCGTGCACCATGCCCACCTCGGCCAGCGACGTGCGCCACGCCGACGTGTCGCCGGTGGCCCGCCGACGGCGGGCGAGAGCCCACACCACCAGCGCGGACAACGGCAGGGCGACCAGCATCATGAGCACCACACCGTTGAACGTGTCGAAGCAGCCGTGCCACCGCCCGGCCATGCACATGGGGGCGGACATCATGAGCGGCCGGCGCACGACGAACACGGCGCTCGCCAGGCCGAGGAGCGCCAGTGCCAGGCGCACGACCCCACGGGTACGGTGCGGCGGTACCGACGGGAACGATGTGTGGTTCATGTCTCCATGAAAGACGGAGGGCGGTTGCGGCGACGTATGCGATTTCCGATACGCGCGCGATACATGGAGTCCGGGCGGCCTGTCGGGGGAACGGTCCTGGACAACGACTCACAGGCGATATCGACCCACCGAACGGAGGGCGTTTTCCCGGACATGGGAAAAACGGGGTGCGTCACCCGTACTATCGCTGCTCTGGGACAGTTGCGCAGTTCTTCTCCGAATCGTCGCACCGCCCATAGGGGGGTCCGAACCGGCTACCGACCGAGGAGCGAAGGATGTCCGAAAACACGGCTCGTGCCACCGAGTTGACGGCGCAGTACGTCGACCAAGTTGCCGCAGACCTTGAGCGCAACGTCAAGGAACAAGACCGCGTCGCCGCTGAACTCGCCGCGCTGCAGGAGCAGTTGGTCTCCCTGCAGCACGACCACACGTTGCTGGTGAACATGCAGCAGGCGCTGGGTCTCGCGGTCCCCGCCGCCGCGCCCCGGGCCGGCCACGACGACGGAGCCGTCGTACCGTCGCCCCGGAAGAAGACCGCGGCAGCGGCGACCGCCGAGAAGTCGCCGGCGAAGAAGGCGACGGCCGACAGGTCCACGGCCGCGAAGACGCCGACGGACAAGTCCGCCAAGTCCGCGCCCGCGGCGGCACCGGCTGACAAGGCCACGGCCACGGCACCCAAGGCGACGACCGACAAGGTCGCGGCCACGAAGGCGCCGGCCGCGAAGTCCGCGGCCAAGAAGGCACCGGCCAAGAAGGCTACGGCGAACAAGGCGACGGCCGAGAAGGCGGCAGGCGAGGCGACGGCGGCGAAGCCGGCCCGGCCGACGCTGATCGAGCTCGTCCTCACGCACCTGACGGGTCAGCAGGAACCCCGCTCCGCCTCGGAAGTCGCCCAGGCACTCGACCAGGCACACCCCGAGCGCGGCATCCAGCCCACCGTCGTGCGCACCTCGTTGGAGAACCTGGTGGCCAAGAACAAGGCGCAGCGCACCAAGCAGGGCACGTCCGTCTTCTACACCGCCGGTGCGGTGAGCGACTGATCGTCATTCCGGGTCGGCGAAGTCCCGGCAGCACACCGGCACGCGCTGGACGGCGTTGTTGGCGAAGCCGCCCCGGTTCCAGGACTGGTCCAGTGGCTGGGTGTTGCCGGCGCCGTCGTGGGCGCGGGCGCTGAGGACGTGGTCGCCGGGTTCGGCGAACCAGCCGCAGGTCCACCGGCGCCAGGCCCAGCGGTGCCCACGGTCGGGTTCGAGTTCGGCCTGTACCCAGGGCGCGCCGTCGTCGGTGCTCACCTCCACCGACGTCACCGGGGCGCGGCCCGACCAGGCCCGGCCTTCGAGGAGCACCGGGCCCGGGGCCACCACCCGCGTGCGGGACATGAAGTCGGGGAAGCCGGGCGGTATCAGCAGCGCCCGGGGCACGATACGGGTGACCGGCTCCCCCGCCTCCTCGGGACGTCGCCTGATCCGGTAGGCGACGGACTGCTGGAAACCGGTGAAGGGGGTGTCGACGACGGTGACGGCGCGCAGCCACTTCACCTGGGCCATCCCGTACCAGCCGGGCACCACCAGACGCAGCGGCCTGCCGTGCTGGGGCGGCAGGGGCGCGCCGTTCATGGCGTAGGCGACGAGCGCGCCCGGCTCCTCGGCGGTGGCGACGTCGACGGGCAGGCCGCGCTCGTAGTCCTGCTCGACACCGCGCTCCACTCCGTGATCGGCGCCGGTGAAGACGACGTCGACCGCGTCGGGGGCGAGGCCGGCCTCGTCGAGGAGCAGCCGCAGGGGCACCCCGGTCCACTCCGCCGTGCCCACCGCCTCAACCAGCCACGGCTGGCTCACCGGCCGCGGTGACAGCAGGGCCCGGCCGTTGCCCGCGCACTCCAGGGTCACGCGGGTGGTGACGGCGGGGTAGGCGCACAGCTCCTCCATGGAGAGGTCCAGCGCGCGGCGCACACAGCCGCTCACCGACAGCCGCCACGCGGTCTCGTCCGGCGCGTACGGGATGTCGTAGTGGGTCAGGACGTAGTGCAGGCCGGGCGGGGTCACGTCGTAGCGCATGGCCTCCAGGGGCAGACCGTGATTGCGGGCGGCCAGCGCCAGCTCGTCCTGCCCCAGCCCCTCGCCTGTCGCGGCCAGCCGGGCAGGAGCGCTCACGTCGGAGAGCCCGCGCCCCATGCTCCGATTATTCGCCTCACCCGGCGCTCGCGCATGACCGGTGGAGGCGGGCCGTCCGGTGCGGCCCTGGCCCAGCCGCGCCTCAGTGGCCGTCGGCCCCCGCGCCGCGCGGACTCGTCCCTCGGCCACGGCTCGCTCGGGCAGGCGAAGGCCGAGTGGTGTCCCGTCGACACCGCCCGAGCGGAATCTGCTCCCCCGGGCGGGGTCGATCCGGTCCCGCAGTCCGGCCTGGTGGGTGACCAGGTCGACGGCAGGACCCTGGCCCGGAGAGCGGGCGACCATGTGCTCGGCGAGTCTGCGGACCGCGGCCTCGGCGGCGACGTACAGCGCCTGGTCCAGGTCCTGGGTGGCGAAGGACCTCCTGGCAGGGGCCGCGGTGGCCGTGCACGGTCCGGGCCGGACCGGCGGGACCCGTCCGCGGACGAGGCCGCCTGGCGCGCCTCGCGGTTCGGCGACACGCGCTTCACGTTCTGGAAGACGCCGGACGGCACCCCGGTCTCCATGGCCGGCTCGACCCCGATGGTCGCCGGCATGGTCCGGGTGGACCCCGTCCACACCCCCGCCCACCTCCGCCGCCGGGGCTACGCGGGCGCCGTGACGGTCGCGGTCAGCGAGGCGGCGCTGGACGCGGGCGCGACGGACGTCGTGCTGTTCACGAACCCGGCCAACCGCACCAGCAACGGCCCTATACCAGCGCATCGGATACGTACCGGTCGCCGACTTCACCGGGTACGCCTTCTCCTACGACGAGCCGGAAACCGCTCAGGTATCACCCCCGCCGCGCTCTTGACGTCTTCGGCCGCAGCGGCGACCCTCAGGGGCGACCTTGTGTCGTACATGACAATCCGAGCCATGGCGCGAGGGACCCCGGGTCCGCGGATCCGTGCGCCCGGGTCCGTCGACGCGCCATCCCGCCGACCGAGGGAACGTGGGTTGTGACCGTACGCAGAAGCCCGGACCGCCGACGCAGGGACATCGGCATGGTGTCGTTGCTGCTCCTCCTGCTGACCGCCGTCCTGAGCCCCACGCCGAGTTCCGCGGCGGACGGCGACTGGTGGAACCCGGTCTCCCGCCCCTCGCCCGACTCGCAGATCGACGTCACGGGCGAGCCGTTCACGGGCACGGACGCCCAGGGCAGGGTGCGGGGTTTCGTCGACGCCCACGACCACATGTTCGCCAATGAGGGCTTCGGCGGTCGCCTCATCTGCGGCAAGCCGTTCTCCCGGGCCGGTGTCGCCGACGCGCTCAAGGACTGCCCCGAGCACTACCCCGACGGCTCGCTCGCCGTCTTCGACTTCATCACCAAGGGCGGTGACGGCAGGCACGACCCGGTCGGCTGGCCCACCTTCAAGGACTGGCCCGCCCACGACTCGCTGACCCACCAGCAGAACTACTACGCCTGGGTGGAGCGCGCCTGGCGCGGCGGCCAGCGCGTGCTGGTCAACGACCTCGTCACCAACGGCGTCATCTGCTCGGTGTACTTCTTCAAGGACCGTGGCTGCGACGAGATGACGTCCATCCGGCTCCAGGCGAAGCTGACGTACGACCTCCAGGACTTCGTCGACGACATGTACGGCGGTCCCGGCAAGGGCTGGTTCCGGATCGTCACCGACAGCGCGCAGGCCCGCGAGGTCGTGGAGCAGGGCAAACTGGCGGTCGTCCTCGGTGTGGAGACCTCCGAACCGTTCGGCTGCAAGCAGATCCTGGACGTGCCGCAGTGCGACCGGCACGACATCGACGCCGGCCTGGACGAGCTGTACGGGCTCGGGGTGCGCAGCATGTTCCTGTGCCACAAGTTCGACAACGCGCTGTGCGGCGTGCGCTTCGACTCCGGCACCCTGGGCACGGCGATCAACGTCGGGCAGTTCCTGTCCACCGGCACCTTCTGGAAGACGGAGAAGTGCGCCGGGCCGCAAGCCGACAACCCCATCGGCAACGCGACGGCGTCCGAGGCCGAGGCGAAGCTCCCGGCGGGCGTCGCCGTCCCCGCCTACTCCGCGGACGCGCAGTGCAACACGCGCGGTCTGACCGACCTCGGCGAGTACGCCGTGCGCGGCATGATGAAGCGTCACATGATGCTGGAGATCGACCACATGAGCGTGAAGGCCGTCGGCCGGGCGCTCGACATCCTCGACACCGAGTCCTACCCCGGCGTGATCTCCTCGCACAGCTGGATGGACCTGAACTGGACCGAGCGGGTCTACGGCCTGGGCGGCTTCATCGCCCAGTACATGAACGGCTCCGAGGGATTCACCGCCGAGGCCAGGCGCACCAAGGCCCTGCGCGACAAGTACGGCGTGGGATACGGCTACGGCACCGACATGAACGGCGTGGGCGGCTGGCCGGGGCCACGCGGCGCCGACACCGCCGATCCCGTCAAGTACCCGTTCCGCAGCGTCGACGGGGGCTCCCTCATCGACCGGCAGACCACGGGCCGGCGCACCTGGGACCTGAACACGGACGGCGCCGCGCACTACGGCCTGGTGCCGGACTGGATCGAGGACATCCGGCTCGTGGGCGGGCAGGACGTGGTGGACGACCTCTTCCGGGGCGCCGAGTCCTATCTCGACACCTGGGGGGCGACCGAGCGGCACCAGGCGGGTGTCGACCTCGCCAAGGGGGCTGCGGCGACAGCGAGTTCGACCGAGTGGAACCCGTTCACCAGCTACGCGGCGGGCCGGGCCGTGGACGGGTCCCGGGACACCCGCTGGGCCTGCGGCTGGAGCGACGACCAGTGGCTGCGGATCGATCTGGGCTCGACCCACCTGGTCAAGCGGGTCACGCTCGACTGGGAACGCGCGTACGGGAAGGCGTACCGCGTCGACCTCTCGACGGACGGCGAGAACTGGCGCACCGCCTGGTCCACGACCAGCGGCGACGGCGGTCTCGACACCGCGCGGTTCAGCGGCACACCCGCCCGCTACGTCCGCGTCACGGGCACGCAGCGCGGCACCCGGTGGGGCTACTCGCTGTACGAGGTCGGCGTCTACAGCGGCTGAGGGCGGCACCTGGCGGCGCCGCCGGCTCAGGCGCGCGCCGCCACGTACAGGCTCTGCGTGCTGCGGCCGAGCGGCCCCTTCTCGTCGTGCAGGGCGGACTCGGCGAGCCCGATGCCCGCGCCGTCCACCATCGTCCGGGCGTCCAGGCAGACCCACTCGCCCTGGGGGTGACGGTGCAGGCTGACGGTGAGGTCGCTGTTGACGAAGACGTAGCGCTTGAAGTCCAGTTCGGCGCTGATGCCGTTGCCCGAGTCGGCGGCGGTCAGCACCCGGCTGAGCGGCCTGACCTCCTCGCCCGCGACCAGGGGCACCCGCATCCGCATCCACGCCGTCGCCGGCCCGGTCTCCAGGAACGAGCCCGCGGCGAAGCGCACCTCCATGGCGGTGTGGTAACCCTGCTCCCAGGGGACCGGGAAGAACGCCTTCTCGGGCACCACCCCGGGCCCGGGCACCCGCGGCCCCGGCGCGACGTCCGGCACCGAGTCCGGCACCGTCCGCATCAGCAGGGCCGTCACCCGCATCACCTGCTCGCCGCCGTCGGGGGCGAGTGCCGCCTCCACGAGTTCGACGCTGCGGCCGGCGCGCAGGACGCGCGTGGTCACGGTGAGCGGCCGGATCGGGACCGGCCGTATGATCTCGTACGTGAGCCGGGCGATGCGCATGTCCGGCCGTGCGCCCTGCCGTTCCTCGACGGCCAGGGCGAGCAGCGCGGCCGGCGGACCGGCGTGCTGGGAGGCGGCGTCCCACGGCCCCCGGGTGTACCGGGTGGGCAGGAACCGCTCCGCGGCCTCCCGCTCGTAGAAGGCCTCGGCATCCGACACGGGCATGGTGGTCCCTCCTGACACGCACGACTGTCCGCCGACCATGCTACTAAGCGCTTGCTCACTCTGGCAGGGCCGGCCGGATCGCTACCGGCGCGGCCGCTCGAAGGTGAGCAGCAGGCCTCCCACCGCGCCCGGCCCGATGCGGCCCTTCACGTCGGCGGACGTGATCGCCTTCAGCCCCCAGCCGTCCTCGGCGTGCTTGTTGAGCACCTTCTCCAGCTTGTCGCTGTCCAGGGCGTCGCCCACCAGCGACTCCCGGAAGGTGACGACCTTGTACTCGTAAGCCTGCGCGTCGCTCATGACTGCCGGTGCTCCTGACGGGTCGGTCCTGCGGTTGCCGGGGTCAGTCAATCACTCCCGCCGGATCAGATCGCGGGCGATCGGCGAGCGGGCCGGCCGGCTGCCGGAGGGCGTGAGGTGAGGGGCCGAAGGCACCGCCCCGTCACCTGTGCCCGAACTCCTTCTCCAGCAGCGTGAAGGACTTGGGCGCCCCGCCCGGCTGCGGCTTGCCCTCCTTGCGGCCCACGACGCGGTAACCGGCTTTCAGGTAGTAGGCGTTGAGCCGCGCGTTGCCGGCCAGGCAGTCCAGCCGTACGCACGACCGTCCCACCGCTGCCACCCGGTCCTCGGCGGCGCTCAGCAGCAGCCTCCCCGTGCCGGGGGCGGCGACGTGCCGGTCCACCATCAGCCGGTGCACGTAACCGGCGACGGGCGGCCTCGGTCCCCAGGCGTCCTCGTCCTGCCACCACAGCTCCCAGGCACCCGCGAGGCGCCCGTCACCGTCCTCCGCGAGCCACACCTCGCCGTGCGCCGCGACCCGGCGGAAGTGGTCCTCGCCCAGCTCTCCGGGCCGCCACTGCCCTGTGACGCCCCGGTCGAGCATCCAGCGGGCCGCCTCGTCGCGGAGCCGGACGAGGGCGGCCAGATCGGTCTCGCCGGCCGGGCGGAGACGTAGATCATCCATTCGGGTACCCCGGCCTAGAAGTTGATCATGTGGCCGGCCAGCCCGTGCACGGCCTCCTTGACCGCTTCGCCCAGGGTGGGGTGGGCGTGGACGTTGCGGGCGACCTCGTGGACCGTCAGGTCCCACTGCTGGGCCAGGGTGAGTTCGGGCAGCAGTTCGGTGACGTCCGGGCCGATCAGGTGGCCGCCGAGCAGTTCGCCGTACTTGGTGTCGCTGATCAACTTCACGAAGCCGGTGGTGTCGCCGAGGCCGTGCGACTTGCCGTTGGCGGTGAAGGGGAACTTGGCGACCTTGACGTCGTGGCCCAGCTCCCGGGCCTGGGCCTCGGTGTAGCCGAAGCTGGCGATCTGGGGCTGGCAGTAGGTGGCGCGGGGGATCATCGCGTAGTTCAGCTCCATGGTCTCCGCGCCGGCGATGGTCTCGGCGGCGACGATGCCCATGGCCTCGGCGGCGTGCGCGAGCATCAGCTTCGCGGTGACGTCGCCGATGGCGTAGACGTGCGGCACGGAGGTGCGGCAGCGGCCGTCCACGTCGATCGCGCCGCGGTCCGTCACCCGCACGCCGACCTTGTCCAGGCCGTAGCCGTCGACGTTCGGGCCGAAGCCGATCGCCTGGAGCACCTTGTCGGCCTCCAGGACCTGCTGCGAGCCGTCCTTCGCGGTGACCGTGACCCGGACCCGCGGGCCGGACTCGTCGATGGCGTCGACCCGGGTGGAGGTCAGCACGTCGATGCCCAGCTTGCGGTACTGGCGGGCGAGCTCCGCCGAGACCTCGGCGTCCTCCAGCGGGGTCATCCGGTCCAGGAACTCGACGATCGTCACCTTGACGCCGTAGTTGTGCAGCACGTAGGCGAACTCCACGCCGATCGCGCCGGCGCCCGCGATCACGATGGACTCCGGCAGTTCCTCGGCGAGGATCTGCTCCTCGTACGTCACCACCCGGGAGGTCCGGCGGGTGCCGGGGAGCAGCTTCGGCGTGGCGCCGGTGGCGATGATGCAGTGCTCGAAGCCGATGGTGCGCGTCGAGCCGTCGTAGCCCGCCACCTCCAGCGTGTGCGGGTCCAGGAAGGTGCCGCGGCCGTCGAACTCGGTGATGGCGTTCTTCTTCATCAGGTAGTGGACGCCCTTGACCCGGCCGTCGGCGACCTTGCGGCTGCGACGGAAGGCCTCGCCGTAGTCGAAGGAGACCTGTCCGTCGACCTTGATGCCGAAGGTCTTCGCCTCGCGGGTGAAGATGTGCGCCAGCTCGGCGTTGCGCAGCAGCGCCTTGCTGGGGATGCAGCCCACGTTCAGGCAGACCCCGCCCCAGTACTTCTCCTCGACCACGGCGACGCGCTTGCCGAGCTGCGCGGCCCGGACGGCGGCGACGTAGCCGCCGGGTCCGGCTCCGAGGACCACGACGTCGAAGCGTTCGTCCAGCTCGGGCATGGGGTGTGTCCTCTCGTGGAGCGGTACGGGCACCGGACGGGATCGGCCGCCCTTTGTGTGGATCATCCACGCGCCGGACCGGCTACCGCAACCGCTTCTCGTCGATCTTGCCGGGCGTCGTCCGGAACGGGTCCGTGGACGCCGGCGCGTTCACGCCCGACGGTCCGTTCCGGAGCGCGAGGCGCGGGCCAGAAGGAGCACCAGCAGTCCGCAGCCGGCGACCAGCAGCCAGCCGGGGCGGGACGCGCGGGCGAGCCCCTCGGGTCCGGTGCCCGCGACCAGGCCGCCGGCCAGCGCGATGCCGAGCGCGGAGCCGAGCTGGCGCGCGGTGGACGTGATGGCGCCCGCCACGCCGGCGCGGGCGGCCGGCAGTCCACCGACGGCGGTGTCGGTGATGGGCGCGTTGGCGAAGCCGAACCCGATGCCGATGAGCAGGTGGGCGAGGAGGATCAGGTACAGGCTGGTGTGCCGGTCGAGCCCGGTCAGGCAGAGTCCGCCGGCCGCGAGGAAGCCGCCCGCCAGGAGCAGCGGCAGCCGGGGCCCGGTCCGCCCCACCAGACGGCCCGACCAGGGTGCGCAGACGGTCGCCCCGACGGCCATGGGGAGGGTGGCCGTCCCGGCCTCGAGGGCCGTGAATCCCCGGGCGTGCTGGAGGTAGAAGGTGTTCAGCAGCAGGGTGGTGTTCAGGGCGACGAAGACGGCCACCGCGCCCAGGACGGCGCCGGTGAAGGCCGGGCCGCGGAAGAGGCGCGGATCCATCAGGGGCTCGGCCCGGCGGGACTCCACCCACCCGAATCCCGCCGTCGCCGCGGCGGCGACCAGGCAGGCGGCCCAGGCGGCGGGCGAGGTCCATCCGATACGGGGGCCCTCGATGAGGACGCCGACCCCGGTCGCCATGGCCACGGCCAGCAGGGCCTGCCCGGGCAGGTCGAGCCGTCGCGGCCTGGCCGCCCGGGACTCGGGCACGAAGAGCGCGCTGAGGACCAGGGCGGCCACGACGACCGGGGCGTTGATCCAGAACAGGGACCGCCAGCCGAACCAGTCGACGAGCGCGCCGCCGGTGACGGGGCCGACGGCCATGCTGAGGCCGAACACGGACGCCCAGACGCCGATCGCCCGCGCCCGTTCGCTCGGGTCGGGCATCGCGTTCACCACGATGGCGAGCGCGACCGGGCTGAGCATCGAGGCGCCGACGCCCTGCACCGCGCGGGCCGCGACGAGCGCGCCCACCGACGGCGCCGCCGCGCAGACCAGCGAGGCCACGCCGAACACCGCCAGCCCGGACCGGAACACCCGCCGGCGTCCGAACCGGTCGGCCAGCGCGCCGGAGGAGATCAGCAGACCGGCGAGGACGACGGTGTAGGCGTCCACGGTCCACTCCAGGCTCCGCGTCCCGGCGCCCAGGCCGCGCCCCACGGCGGGCAGGCCGACGTTGACGACGGTGGTGTCAAGTCCGACCAGGAACATGCTCAGACAGCAGACGGCCAGCACCGTCCACCGTCCGCGGGCGCTCAGCGCGGGCGGCGCCGAGGGAAGAGTCGTCGTGGTCATGGTCGGCCTCTCAGGTCCGGGAGCAGTGCCCGGTCAGGCTCGGCGAGGACGGCGGGGGGCGGCGAGCGAACTTGCGGAAACCGCAAAAAGGTGGGTGCCGCGCGCCGCCCGTCGGACACTGTGCCGTGTGGACGAGGAACTGGAACGGGTACTCGACGGCATCGGACCCCGGTTGCGGGCGCTGCGCCGGGACCGGGGCCTCACGCTCGAGCAACTGGGGGCGGCCACCGGGCTGTCGGTGAGCACGCTGTCCCGGCTGGAGTCGGGCAAGCGGCGCCCGACCCTCGACCTGCTCATCCCGCTCGCGCGTGCGCACCGGGTCGCCCTGGACGACCTGGTGGCGGCGCCGGCCACCGGCGATCCCCGCGTGCACCTGACGCCGGTGCGCAAGGGCCGCGCCGATGTCGTGGTGCCCCTGACCCGGTATCCGGGCCGGGTGCAGGTGTTCAAGCATCTGCTGGCTCCCCGGGAGCCGAAGCTGGTGAGCCACGAGGGCCACGAGTGGCTCTACGTCCTCGCGGGCGAACTGCGCCTGATCCTCGGCGCGCAGGAGCACCTGCTCCGCCCGGGCGAGGTGGCCGAGTTCGACACGAGGGAACCGCACTGGTTCGGGCCGGCCGGCTCAACACCGGTGGAAATCCTGCATCTCTTCGGCCCGCGGGGCGATCAGGCGGTCGTCCGCGCGAGGCCGCCGGCCGCCGAGTGAGCTACGGCGGCACGGCGACGCCGATTTGGTTGAACGCAACGCTATAACCGCAGGTCGTCCCCGAGATGCACGCGGGCGGCGGGTCTTCTAGCGTGGTGATTGAGAGTGCGTCCAAGGTGTTCCTCTCCCTTGTCGTGGGGTTCGGCGGACGGTCCCGTCACCGCAGGCATCACCACACCCCCCAGGAGACATCATGGGCACGGTTCCCGCCTCGAACCGCCCGGTCTCGGTGTACTTCCTCGCCGGGATAAGAATCCTCAACGGTTCCGCCGGTCTGCTGGCACCGGAGTTGCTCATCCGGCGGTTCGACCCCGACCGCGAACCCCCGAGCCCGGCGGCCGTCTACGCGTTCCGCCTCTTCGGCATCCGGACGGTCCTGCTCGGCCTCGATCTGCTGACCCACACCGGCGAGCGACTGCGCGCGGACCTGTACGAGGGCATCCTGATCCACGGCAGTGACACCGCGACGGCGGCCACCCTCGGCGTCCACCGGCAGGTGTCGCCGCGCACCGCGGTGATGACCACCCTGATCTCGGCCGTCAACACCGCGCTGGCCATCAGTGCCGGCGCCTCGCTCGCCAACTCGCCCAAGGCCAAGCGGACGTGACCGCAGAGTCCTGGGCCGCTCCGGCCGCCGAGACGGGCTTCGACTACGTCGTGGTCGGGGCCGGCGCCGGTGGCGGACCGCTCGCGGCCAACCTCGCGGCGGCGGGGATGCGCACCCTGCTCCTCGACGCCGGCGGTGCCGAACCGAACGACAGCTACCTGGTGCCGGCCTTCCACGCCGACGCCTCCGAGGACCCCGTCCAGTGCTGGAACTACTACGTGCGCCACTACGCCGACGAACACCAGCAGCAGCGCGACAGCAAGCTCGTGCCGGACCGGGGCGTCCTCTATCCGCGGGCGGGGGCGGTCGGCGGGTGCACCGCGCACCACGCGCTGATCACCGTCTACCCGTACAACCGTGACTGGGACGCCATCGCGGAGGAGACCGGGGACGCGAGCTGGCACAGCTCGGCCATGCGGCGCTACTTCGAGCGGCTGGAACGCTGCACCTACCGGCCGAGACCCAAGGAGCCACCCGGCAACCCGCTGCTCGCCGCACTGTTACGGGCCCTGCCCGCCGTGGGCGCCCGCTACCGCAACGACGCCCGGCACGGATACGACGGCTGGCTGCCGACCGCGCTGGCCGACCCTCATCTGGTAGTGCGGGACGAGCAGTTGCTGAAGGTCATCCTGTCCGCCGCCGAGGACCAGCTCGCCGATCTGCTCGACCGGCCGCTCTCCCCCCTCGAAGGGCTCGGCTCCCTCGTCGATCCCAACGACTGGCGGGTGCAGACCCATGCCCTGCAGGGACTGTGGCAGATCCCTCTCTCCACGGCGGGCGGCCGCCGCAGCGCCGTCCGGGAACACGTCCAGGCCGTCCAGCGGGGCCACCCGGACCGGCTCGTGGTCCGCACCCACGCGCTGGCCACCCGCATCGTCCTGGACGATGACGACGAGGCGGCCGGCGTCGACTACCTGGACGCGCGGCACGCCTACCGGGCCGACCCCGCCGCCGACCCGGGCGCAGGACCGGCGGCCGGGCCGGACACCGGGCCGCCGGTGCTGCGCCGGGTCCTGGCAGCGCGGGAAGTGATCCTGGCCGCCGGGGCGTTCAACACGCCCCAGCTGCTGATGCTCTCGGGCATCGGACCACCCGAGGAACTGCGCCGGCACGGCATCCCGGTGCGGGCCGGTCTGCCCGGGGTGGGCGCGAACCTCCAGGACCGGTACGAGGTCGGCGTGGTCAGCCAGATGGACCGGGAGTTCCCGGTCATCAAGGAGTGCGACTTCCACGCGCCGGAGCCGGGTACCGAACCCGACCGCTGCTACCGGGCGTGGCAGCGTGGAGAGGGCCTCTACACGACCAACGGCGCCGTCCTCGGCATCACCCACAAGTCCCGCCCGGACCTGGACGCCCCCGACCTGTTCGTCTTCGGCGGCCCCTTCGACTTCCGCGGCTACCGGCCCGGCTACTCCCTCGACCTGACCCGCCACAAGGACCGCTTCACCTGGGCCATCCTCAAGAGCCGTACCCACAACACGGGAGGCCGGGTCCGGCTGCGCTCCACCGACCCCCGCGACACCCCGCTGATCGACTTCCACTACTTCACCGAGGGCACGGACGCGGCCGGCCTCGACCTGGAGGCGATGGCCGACGCCGTGGAGTTCGTCCGCGGCATGAACCACAGGGCCGGCTCGGTGATCCTCACCGAGCTGTGGCCCGGGGACGGAGCCGGCGACCGCGACGCCGTCAAGCGGTTCGTGCGGGACGAGGCGTGGGGCCATCACGCCTCGTGCACCTGCCGGATGGGACGTGCCGACGATCCCTCGGCGGTGGTCGACAGCGACTTCCGGGTCCGGGGGGTGGACCGTCTGCGGATCGTCGACGCCTCGGTGTTCCCGCGTATCCCCGGCTTCTTCGTGGCCGCCCCCATCTACATGATCAGTGAGAAGGCGAGCGACGTGATCCTCTCCGCCGCGGCACGCACCTGACCGCCCCCTCCTCGACGCCACACGACCAGGAGTCACCCAAGGAGCATCCCGATGACCACGCACCGACGCGCCGCACGGCGTTCCACGGCCGGATACCGCACCTCCCTGCCCTGGCGGATCATCACCAGCGCCGCCCAGTACGTCGACCGCCGCGTCGGCTGGGACAGACTGCCCGTCGTCGCGGGCCTGCTCACGCTCCTCGGCCTGCGGGTCAAGCTGCGGCAGAAGAACCTGTACGACACCGGCGGGCTGCCCGCCGTCGACGAGCCCGAACCCGCGCCGCCGTCCGCGAGCCGACGCGTCGACCGGACCGCCGACGGCAGCCACAACGACCTCACCGAACCGCGCATGGGCATGGCGGGCACCCGCTTCGGCCGGAACATCCCGCTGGAGGCCATCGCCCCGGCCGCGCCCGAGGACGTCCTGTCCGCGCCCAGCCCGCGCGAGGTCAGCCGGGCGCTGCTGACCCGCGACCGGCTCATCGCGGCCGAGTCCGTCAACTCCCTGGTCTCCGCCTGGCTCCAGTTCATGATCCGCGACTGGTTCAGCCACGGCACCAGCCCGACGGACCGGCCCTGGGAGGTCCCCCTGGTGGAGGACGACCCCTGGCCGGAGAACCCGATGCGGATCCTGCGGACCCCGGACGACCCGACCCGTGACCCGCAGGCGCCCCCCGGGACGCCCGACACCCGTGTGAACGTGTCCTCCCACTGGTGGGACGCGTCCCAGATCTACGGGAAGAACGAGACCGAGCAGCAACGGCTGCGCACCGGGCGGCTGGGCAGGCTGCACCTGTGGGACGACGAGCAGGCCCCCGTTCCCTCGGACCCCTCGCAGGACCCCACCCGGGTGCCCGGCTTCTGGCTCGGACTCGCCATGATGCAGGACCTGTTCACCCGGGAGCACAACGCGATCTGCGACCACCTGCACGGCGTCTACCCGTCCTGGGGCGACGAGGAGCTGTTCCAGCGCGCCCGGCTCGTCAACTCCGCGCTGCTCGCCAAGATCCACACCGTGGAGTGGACACCTGCCGTGATCAGCCACCCCACCACCGTCAAGGCGCTGCGCGCCAACTGGTGGGGCATCGCAGGCGAACGCGTCCACGACCTCTTCGGCCGGGTCAGCGAAAGCGAGGTGGTCAGCGGCATCCCCGGTGGCGAGACCGACCACTACGGCGTCCCGTACTCACTCACCGAGGAGTTCGTGGCGGTCTACCGCATGCACCCGCTGATCCGCGACGAGTGGCACCTGCGTTCCGTCGACGACGACTCGTCCCTGCGTGACTGCACGCTGCGGGACATCTCGGGTCCGGGAGCGCTGAAGTTCCTGGAGACCACCCGCATGGCCGACCTGCTCTACAGCTTCGGCACGCTCCACCCGGGTCTGGTCACCCTGCACAACTTCCCGGCGTTCCTACAGGAGTTCGAACGGCCGGACGGGCTTCTTCAGGACCTGGCCGCCACCGACATCCTGCGCTCGCGTGAGCTGGGGGTGCCCCGCTACAACGAGTTCCGGCGGCTGCTGCGGCTGAAGCCCGCCCAGACCTTCACGGAGCTGGCGCACGACCCGGCGTCGGCCCGGCAGATCGAGCGGCTCTACGACGGTGACATCGAGAAGGTCGACCTGATGGTCGGGCTGTACGCGGAGAAGCTCCCGGCCGGATTCGCGTTCAGCGACACGGCGTTCCGCATCTTCATCCTGATGGCGTCACGCCGGCTGAACAGCGACCGGTTCTTCACCACCTACTACACCCCCGAGGTCTACTCCAGGGCCGGCATGGCCTGGATCGACGACAACAGCATGATCACGGTCCTGCTGCGGCACCACCCAGAGCTGCGAACGGCCCTGTCCGGGCTGACCAACGCCTTCGTGCCGTGGCACAGCGCCGCGCGGAAGGACGGCTGAGATGGTGGCCATGGAAAGACTGCGCCAGGAGCGCGCGCACCAGCTGGCGGCGGCCGCCGGGCGGTACCGCGCGAGCAGTGAGGAACGCCGGGACGTGGAGCGGCAGCAGGAGGCCGGCGTCGCCTTCCCGGACTCGCGGCAGGCGCTCGCCGCGCGCGCCACGCGCCTGCTGGACCGGCACGCGGTGCCCGCCGCCATGGCCGTGGAGGCCGTGCGCGCCGAACCACTGGCCGCCCCGGACGCCTACGAGCGCATCCTCGGGGTGTCCAAGGACCTGCAGGCGTGGAGCTTCCTGCCACGCGGCGCCCGGGCGGCGCGCACCGTCGCCCGGATATCGGTGCGGGAGAACGGCCGCGAACTGCCGCTCGGCACCGGCTTCCTGGTGTCGCCGAGGCTGTTGATGACCAATCACCACGTGCTCTCCGATGCGGCGGCGGCCCGGCAGTGCTTCGTCGAGTTCGACGCCCAGGTCACCGTCGACAACACCCCGCAGCCGTCGATCCGGCTCGAACTGGCCCCGGACACGTTCTTCGTGGCCGACCAGCGCCTGGACTTCGCCCTGGTGGCGGTGGCTCCCGGCATGGACGGGCGGCCGCCGGGAGAGGCGTTCGGCTGGAACCGGCTCAGCGCCCAGCCGGGCAAGCTGGTCATCGGCGAACCGGTCAATGTGATCGGCCACCCGATGGGCCGGCTGAAGGAGATCGCGGTCCGCGACAACATGCTCCAGGTGCGGCTCGACGACTTCCTCCAGTACCTGACGGACACCGAACCCGGCAACTCGGGGTCGCCAGTGTTCAACGACCAGTGGGAGGTCGTCGCGCTCCACCACAGCGGGGTGCCGAAGACCGACGAGCAGGGGCGCGTGCTACGCACGGACGGTCAGGTGTGGCAGCCGGGCGACGGCGACGACGCCGTCGACTGGGTGGCCAACGAAGGGGTGCGCGTCAGCTCCATCCTGCGGCACCTGGCGCAGTCGCCGGCCGCCGCCGGGCCGGGTCCGCTGGCGGAGATGGGCGCGGAGTCGGGCCTGGGTGTGACGGAGTCCGCGGCGGCCGCACCGGCGCCCGTGGCCGACGTGACCGTACCGGCCGGCACTCCGGTCGAAGCACCGGCCGAGGCGGCTCCCGGCGCGACGGCCGCCGTGTCCGCGGTCGCGCACACGGGCCTGCGGGCCCGGGCCGGCGCCTTCGGCGGTGAGCGGCATCTGGTCTTCCTGCACGGGCGCTCCCAGCAGCGGAAGGTTCCGGCGGAGCTGCGGGACGAATGGACGGCCGGCCTCAACCAGGGGCTGGTCGCGGCCGGCTTCCCGCCGGTCGACCCGGCCGACGTGTGGTTCCCGTACTACGGGGACCGGCTCGTGGACGCGCTCGCCGCGACCGAGGGCTTGCCCCGGGTCCCCGAGGCCCTGAGCCTCTCCCCCGCCGAGGCGGTGGCCCCGCCCTCGCCCACGGCCCGTGCGGCCTACGAGGAGATGATCGGCGAGGCCGCGCTGCGGTGGAACATGCCCGAGGAGGAGCAGCCGGCCACCGAACGGATCTCGCGGGACGACCTCGTGGGACACCTGCACCGGCAACTGGCCTGGCTGGCCGCACGCAGCGACCTCGACGGGTGGACCATCGCCCTGGTGCTCCGTGACGTGGCCGCCTACCTGGACGACCGGCGGGTCCGCGACGCCGTTCTCGACTCCGTGGCGGAGACGCTTCCGGAGGACGGGGAGATGATCCTCATCAGTCACAGCCTCGGCACGGTGGTCGGCATGGACCTCACCACCCGGCTGTCCCCCGCCCTGCGCACGGTCCACCTCACCACGGTGGGCAGCCCGCTGGGCCTGGACAGCGTGTACCGGAGGCTGCTCATCGGCGGGACCAAGCGCCCCGACGTGGTGGCGGACTGGCTCAACGCGTGGTGCCCGTCCGACGCGGTGGCCATAGGGTGCCCGCTGGCCGACGAGTGGGCCGGCTCGGTGACCGATGTCGCCGTGATCAACGCCCGCGACAAGGCGCACGACATCGCCCAGTACCTGTCCCACCCGGAGGTCGCCGGGGAGATCGCCGGGCACCTCGCACTCGGCCGGGGCCTGTTGACGGCACGGTCCGCCGGAGTCACTTGAGGCCGCTGAGCATGACCCCCCGGATGTAGTACTTCTGCAGCAGCAGGAAGAGGACCAAAACCGGCAGGACGCTCAGGACGAGCCCTGCCATGACGATGGGCATGGTGCGGGCCGGGTCCACGTAGTCCTGGAGGAGCTGGATGCCGACCGGCAGGGTCATCACGTCCGGATTGGCGGTCGAGACGAGCAGGGCCCAGATGTACTCGTTCCAGGCGTCCACGAAGGTGAGCAGCCCGAGGGTGACCAGGACCGGGGTGGTCTGCGGCAGCACGATCCGCCACCAGAGCGCGAACTCACCGGCGCCGTCGATGCGCGCGGCCTCCAGGACCTCGTCGGGAATCGCGACCATGAACTGGCGTGTCAGGAAGATGCCGAACCCGTTGACGAGGAACGGCATCGCCAGCGCCACGATGCTGACGGTGAGGCCCGCGCCGCCGCGCCCGAGCAGGTCGTTGCCGCCCGCCAGCGGCCAGTGGACCAGGATCAGGAAGTGCGGGATGAAGAACAGGAACGGCGGGAACATCATCGTCGACAGCACCAGGCGGAAGACGAAGTCCCGCCCGGGGAAGCGGAGTTTGGCGAGCGCGTAGCCGGCGAGCGACGAGGTGAGCAGCACCGAGCCGGTGATCACGGCGGTGACGACGACGCTGTTGCGGAAGAGCACCGGCAGGTCGAGCTGGTCCACCGCGGCCCGGTAGTTGGCCAGGTCGAACGCCTTGGGCAGGAACCGGTAGGGCAGCGTGCCCGCCTCGTCCGGCCCCTTGAAGGAGGTCGCCACCATGTCGAGGAACGGCACGACCGTGAGCACGGCACCGGTCACGACCAGCAGGTAGGAGAACCAGGGGAAGCGTCGGCGGTTCATGCGTCCTCCCCCGTGCGCCGGAAGATCCACAACTGCGCGAGGGTGACCGCGAGCACCACCACGAACAGCACGAAGGCGGCGGCGCTCGCGGTGCCCCAGTCGCCGTAGCTGAAGGCCTGCCGGTACATCTCCAGCGCGGCCACGTTCGTCGCGTCGCCGGGGCCGCCCTTGGTCATCACGATGATGAGCCCGAACGACTGGAGCCCGGTGAGGAACTGGGTGATGCACACGAACACCAGCGACGGCCGCAGCAGCGGCAGGGTGATCTTCCGGAAGACGGTGAAAGGCCCGGCGCCGTCGAGTGCGGCGGCCTCGTAGTACGACTCGGGAATGGACTTCAGTCCCGCGGTGAGGACCAGGATCGCCGAGCCGACGGAGGCCCAGGCCTGGACGACCACGACCGCGGGCAGCGCGGTGTCCGGGTCCTGGAGGAACGCCACCGAGCCCAGCCCGACGGCGTTCAGGACGCCGTTGACCAGGCCGCCCGGCTCGTACATGTACTTCCACACGTTGCCGACGGCGACGACGGTGGTGACGATCGGCAGGAAGTACAGGGTGCGCCACAGCCCCTGGAAGCGGAGCCGGTCGATGCAGGTGGCGACGGCCACGGAGCCCGTGAGCGCGAGGGCCACGGTGCCGAGCGCGAACAGCAGGGTGTTGGTGAGGATCGGCGTCAGGAACGTCGATCCTTCCGCGAGGAGACCGGTGAAGTTGTCCGGGCCGACCGGGTCGATCCCGGCGAGGTCGAACCCGGCCCAGCGGGACATCGAGAGCAGCAGCGCGAAGCCGAGCGGCAGGATCAGGAAGACGGCGAAGAACAGCAGCGTGGGCGCGAGGAAGAGGTAGGCGACGACGGTCTGGCGGCGCCGGGCCCGACCCCGGCCCGCGACAGCGGGCTCGGGGACGGGTCGGCCGCGCGCCGCACGCTCGGTCGTCTCCGGCGTCAGGACGTTCACCATGACCGGGCCACCTCCTGGTCGACCTGACGGCGGGTGGTGCGCAGGGCCTCGTCGACCGACCGCTGGCCGGTCCACAGCGCCTCGATGTTCTTGCGCAGCAGTGACTTGGCCTGCTGCGCGCCCGGCATGTTCGGTTCCGGCACCGAGTACGCGAGCGCGTCGAGGAAGGGACGCAGGTTGGGATCGCCGCCGCCCGCGCTCAGCAGCGTCCGCATGTCGCCCGCGCGGCCGGTCAGGGAGCCGACCGACACCTGGAGCGCGCTCATCCGGGTGGCGGTCGCACCTCTCGCGGCGGTGCGCACCGGAACTCGGTCGGTGTTGAGCCAGCGCAGGAACTCCCAAGCCTCACGCGGATGTCGGCTGGCCGTGTTGACGCCCAGCATGAAGCCGGTGGAGAGCGTGGCGCGCGGATCGGACGCCTCGGGGACGGGCACCGGCGCGACGCCGACCTCGCGGTAGCCCGCGCCCATCAGGGGCTTCAAGCTCCCGGTCCACCAGCCGGCGCTGACCACCATGGCCACCTGCCCGGACGGGAACGCCTTGTAGACGTTGACGCCGGGTGCGCTGGCGCCCTCGGCGACGAGCCGGTGCTCCAGGTCGAACACGGCCCGGCCGGCCGGTGAGTCGATGGTGGTGCGTCTGCCGTCGGCGGAGACGAAGCGGCCGCCCGCCGCGTTGAGCAGGGCGAGCGTCTGGCCGACGGTGGTGGAGTCGTCGTAGGTCGAAAGACCGAACCCCTGGACCAGTGTGTTGCCGTACCGGTCCCGCCGCGCGGTGCGGTGGGCCGCCTCCTCCAGTTCCCGCCACGTGCGCGGGGGTCCGTCGACGCCCGCCTCGCGCAGCAGTCGCTTGTTGTAGTAGAGGGCGTACGTCTGCACCTCGGTCGGGTAGCCGTAGACCCTGCCGCCGACCGAGGCGGCGCCGACCGCGGCCGCGCCGTATCCGCGCCGGATCTCCTCGGCGTGCTCGGGCGGGGCCGGCCGCAGGACACCCGCCTGCACGAGCTGGCCGTTCCACAGGCAGTACGGGTGGAGGATGTCGGCGCCCTGGCCGGCGGCCTGCCGGACCATGAACGTGGTCAGCAGGTCGGAGAACTCGACCGCCTTGGTGCGCACCTTGACCCGGTCGTGGGTGGCGTTCCACTCGTCGACCGGGCCCTGGAGGGCGTCCTTGAGTTCGCCGCTCGCGTAGTGGGAGAGCAGGGTGAGGACGATCGGGTCGCCGGGTCGCCCGGTGCCCCGGTGGGGCGCGGCGCACGCGGAGGCGAGCAGCGCCGAGGGCAGGGCGAGCGCGAAGCGACGGCGGCCCAGGCCGCCGGCGCGCCGGGCCGGCGTCATCCCGCGGCCTCGCGGCGCAGTACGCGGAAGACCCGGGTGGTGGTGAAGCCGGTCGCGCGGTACAGGTGGGCCGCCGGGGACCGCTCGCCGGTCCACAGGAACCAGGCGCTGTGGCAGCCGCGCGCCCGCATCCGTTCCAGCACCAGGTGCAGCAGGACCTTCCCGAGTCCGGTGCCGCGCATCTCCTCCAGCACGCCGAACGGCCCGAACCGCTCGTCCAGCGAGTCGTACGCGCCGTGCATCGCCCACCCGACCAGGCGGCCGGCGGGGTCCCAGGCGGCCGCGATCCGGTCGAGCGGGGTGCCCGCGGCCAGGCACGCGCGGACGGCGCGCGCCCAGTCCGGGGTGAAGTGGTTCCCGGCGAGGGCGAGGAGCGGCACCAGGTCGTCGTCGGTGGGGGTGGCGAACCGGTGCCCCCGGGCGGTCAGTTCGGCCATACGGCGGACGACGTCCTCCGGGAGGCGGTAGCCGACCAGGCTCCGGTCCATGGCGGCCGCCTCGTACAGGACGCGGAAGCCCAGGGAGTCCAGGAGCTTCCCGGCTTCCGGATAGGTCTCGGCGTCCAGCCCGGGGAGGAGGTAGTGCGGGGTGTACGAGGCGAAGTCCACCCGGGTGCGGCCGTGGCCGTGCAGCCAGTCGAGGGCGTCGGTCAGCAGGCGGCGGCCGAGGCCGTGTCCGCGGGCGGCGGGGTCGACGAAGAAGAACGGGATCCAGCCCTGCTCCGGCTCCAGGTCGGTGCCGGTCATCGGGGTCAGTCTGCGCACCGCGTACGCCGCGCCGACGACCCGGTCACCGTCGAGGGCGACCCGGAGGCCCTCCGGATCGAAGTTGGCGTCGAGGAGCACCAGGGAGCGGAAGCGTTCCGGGGTGACAGGGTCGGCCGGCGCGCTCCGGCGCCAGGTCTCCACCAGCCGCGTCCCGTCGCCCGGCCGGAAACCACGGATCGCGATCCGGAGGGCTCGGGTAGAAGCGGGATCGGCCACGGGCCGGGGTGGTGCCGTGGAAGCGGGACCGGCCACAGGCCCGGATGCCGCGGCGGCAGCGGGACCGGCCACGGGCCCGGAAGGTGCCGTGGAAGCGGGACCGGTCACCGGCCCGGGTGCTGCGGCGGCAGCGGGATCGGCCACGGGCCAGGGTGTCGAGGCGCCAGCGGGACCGGCCACGGGCCCGGGTGCTGCCGTGGAAGCGGGACCGGCCACAGACCCAGGTGCTACGGCGGCAGCGGGACCGGCCACAGGCCCAGGTGCCGCGGCGGCAGCGGGACCGGCCACAGGCCCGGACGCTGCCGTGGAAGCGGGACCGGCCACCGGCCCAGGTGCTGCCGTGGAAGCGGGACCGGCCACCGGCCCAGGTGCTACGGCGGCAGCGGGACCGGTGGGCCGAGCTGCTGCCGTGGAAGCGGGATCGGTCATCGGCGGGGTCGTCCCTCCATACATCCGTTGAGCGGCGGGTCGCGCGGCGGGCAGGAGGTCTCAGGCGTAGAGCAGGGCGGCTTCGCCGGCCCACCGAGCGGGCGGCGCCGGCGGATCGCACAGCGGCAGCGGGTCGTCGCCCGCGTCGACGGTGCGCCGCAGCCGGTCCGACCCCCAGAGCAGGTCGATGAAGTGCCGGTGGCCGGTACCCTCCGCGCCGCCGTCCGTGGTGTGCCAGGCGAAGTCGTCCGGGTAGAGCCGCCGCAGCGTGGCGAGCATCGCGACGGCGGTGCGCACCGGGGCGAAGGTCCGGCGGTCGGTGATGTGCAACTGGACTCCGCGCAGCGGCCGTCCGGCGTACTTGTGGAAGGCCGGTACGAACCACAGATCGCGGAAGCGCACTCCGGGCAGTGCCAGCTCGGCGAGCGCCGGGGCGAACCGAGAGTCGAGGTAGGGCGCCCCGACGGTCTCGAAGGGCTGGGTGGTGCCGCGGCCCTCCGAGAGGTTCGTGCCCTCGAACAGGCAGGTGCCGGGGTAGACGGCGGCGGTGGCGGGCGTAGGGATGTTGGGTGAGGGCGCGACCCAGGGCAGGCCGGTGGCCGCCGCGTCCATGGCCCGCCGCCAGCCGGTGGCCTCGATCACCGTCAGGTCGACGGGGCCGCCCGCCGCTTCGGGCACGGCGGAGGTGTTGAGGTGGCGGGCGAGTTCACCGCAGGTGAGGCCGTGCCGGACGGGGATAGGGGCGCGTCCGACAAAGCTGGCCAGGGCCGGGTCGAGCTGCGGGCCCTCGCTGACGAGTCCGCCGAGCGGGTTCGGCCGGTCGGCGACCACGAACCGTACGCCCGTACGGGCCGCCGAGACCATCAGGTCGAACATGGTCCACACGTAGGTGTAAAACCTGGCCCCGATGTCCTGGAGGTCGTACACCAGGGCGTCGACGCCGCTGTCGATCAGCAGTTTGTCGAGGACTTCGCCGCCGCACCGGTAGGTGTCGAGGACGGGCAGGCCGGTGCCGGGGTCAGGCTGGGCCGCCTCGCTCGCGCCGGCCTGGGCCGACCCGTGCAGCCCGTGCTCGGGACCGAACAGGGCGACCAGGCGCGCACCGGCGTCGAGCAGCGCGGGCGCGGCGGGACGCAGGTCGGGCAGCACACCGGTGTGGTTGGTCACCAGCCCGAGCCGGCCGGGCCCGGCGAGCCCGGGCGACGCGTGCAGACGCGCGATCCCGGGTGTCACCGCGACCCGGCCGTCCGTGCTCATCCTTCGCCCCCGTCTGCCGGTGACCTCTCGAACCACTCGAAGCGGTGCTCGGAAATGTACTGGTACGTCCAGTGATTTCCGAGCAACCGGTGGTTCGTGCCGGGGGTCGCCGTCAGGAGGTTCCGGTCAGCCGACCCGCAGGGTCAGGGCCGCGGTGTGCAGCTTGCCGCCGGTGCGGAACTGGAGGAAGAGGCGCCAGTCGCCGGCCGTGGGCAGGTCCGCGTGGAAGGACAACCCCGGGCCCCCGTGGTCGCCGTGGGCGGTGGTGGTGGGGTGGAGGTGGGCGAAGGCCGCGTCGCCCCGGTGGAAGGCGGTCAGGTGGGCGTAGGTGTCCAGGTAGGGCTGGAGATCGGTGACGGGCTTGCCGTCCTTGGTGATGCGCACGGCCAGCGGGTGGGGCATGCCGGCCATGGGCTCGCCGGACACGGTGACGGTGTAGCCGTCGACCCGGGTCGAGTGCGCCGCCGGGGGCAGCGCGGCCGAGGTGGCCTCGCCGGGGACGGTGACGGTCCGGCTGAGGACGAAGTCCTCGCCCTCGCCGCTTCCACCGCCGGGGGTGAAGGAGGCGAACATGCGCCAGGAGCCCGGGGCCAGGGCGGCCGGCTCGGCCGTCCACGTGCCGTCGGGGGCCATCGTGGGATGGAGGTGCTGGAAGCCCGTCAGGTCGGAGCGGACGGCGTAGAAGTGCATGCGCTTGGTCTGCTCGGGGGCGAAGCGGGTGACGGCCTTGCCGTCCGGGCCCGTGATCGTGAACCGGTACGGAGCCGCCCTGCCGGCCTTCAGGGTGGCGTCGGGGCTGGTGAAGCGGTAGCCCTCGACGCTGTCGGTCAGTCCGTCGCCGGTGACGGACCGCCCCATGCCGGGCATGCCGCTCATGGAGGAGCCGTGACCGGCAGGGGTGGTCGGCGACGCGCTGCCGCCGTGGTGCATGCCGGGCATGGACGAGTCGTGGGACGAGTCCGCGGACGAGCCGCACGCTGCCAGGGCGAGCGTCAGGGCGGCCGCGGCACCTGCCGCCGTGAGGGCCCGCTTGCGTGGGGTGGGTCGGGTGGAAGCGATCATCGTTGTTCGAGGTTCCCTCCGGGTGGCGCACCACGCGGGGTGCGCGATGTGGGCAGGACCGTGCGTCCGGAAGACCCGCCGGCGGCGGGTTCCGGTGCGGTCCGCTCACGTCCTCGCGACGCACACCTGGAGCAGGAGACGGCGCCCACTCGGTGGGCCGCGCCGCCGGGTCCCGTCGGGGTCCCACGCCCAGCGCAGGCCCCGGGCCGCGAGCGCCGCGAGCGCGATCACGCCGACGAGGGGCGCCAGGGGCACCGGGATGCCGCCCGGGGCGGGAACGGCGACGCACAGCGTCCCGCTGTGACTCGCGCCGGGCCCGGCGGCCTGGGGCCGGGCGGCGTCCGGCCGCGGCGGCGTCGTCCGCTCGGACATGGCCGGAACGGTGTGACTCACGTCGGCCGTGACAGCCATGCCCATGGCGCCGTGACAGCCGCCCGCCGCGGTCGCGGGGGCTCCGTGCATGAGGAAGAGACCGAACAGGAGCGCGCACACGGCCCAGAGCCGGGTGATGCCCGGCTGGCGTGCGGGTGTGCTGCCGCGCATGGTCGCGCGTCCTCCGTTCCCTGCGGTCTCCCAAAGAGGCGGGCGCCCCCGAAGACCATACCCCATACCCGCTAGGGGTACCGGTCACTCGTCTCCGAGACGACCGAAGGCTGCTCGGCGCGGTCGCCGACGACTCGAGCAAGTCGTAGGACGGACAACGGAGTTTGTCCGTGTCTCGCGCCTGCTTTCCTGGTTGACTGGTCATGACCGCCGGACTGCGACTTAATGTCGGCATGAAGTCAACCGACGCCGAAGACGACCTGAGCATCGGGGGTCTCGCCGGCCGCTACGCCCTGGCCACACACGTCCTGCGGCACTGGGAGGCGAGAGGACTGCTGGCACCGGCCCGTGACCAGGCGGGGCGGCGGCGCTTCACGGCCGCCGACGTCACCCGGGTCGCCGTGATCCTGAGGGCCAAGGAAGCCGGTCTGCCGCTCGAGACCATCCGCTCCCTGACCTCCACCGGTGACCCGGAAGCCCGGCACGCGGTACTGAAGCGGGAGGCGGAAGCCCTGCGGCAGCGGATCGCCGCGGCCCAGGCGTCCCTCGAACTCATCGAGTGCGCACTGCGGTGCGACCACGACGACTTCACCCAGTGCCCGCACTACCGGCAGACGATCACCGAACGCGTCGGCGGCGACTGAGCACACGGCCCGGCCCCGACCGCTTCGGTGGTCGGGGCCAGGCCGTACGGCGCCCTCAGCGGGGAACCGGTGTCGCTCCCGCCTCGGTGCCCGCGGACGGGCGCGAGCTCGCCTGCCGGGCGGTCCTCGGGACGAGTACCCGCTCGGCCAGCGGCCCGAAGACGAGCCCGAAGGCCGTCCACAAGGTCAGCTGGATGGTCAGGGCCGCCAGCCGGAACTGCCAGAGCAGGGTGGCCGAGAAGTCCTTCGGGACCTCGTTGACGGTCGGCAGGAACGCGTACGCCAACCCGGCCGCCAGGACGAAGAACGCCCCCGCGGCCAGCGTCGCGTTCCAGTTGCCCAGGCGCGGTGCGAGACGCTTGCCGAGCATCACGGTGGCGATCGCCAGCAGCACGCTGAGCAGCATCATGAGGAAGTACAGGGTGGTGCGCTCGCCGATGGTGTCGGGGTCGCCCACGGAGGGCGGGTTGGCCGGGTACTTCAGGAACGGCACGACATAGACCGTGAGCAGGCCGGCCGCGGCCAGGAGCAGCGCGCTCGCGCGCGGCCCGAAGCGGCCGATGCGGCCCAGCGCGAAGCAGAACGCGAGGGCGGCGATGCCGCCGAACGCGACCCCGTAGACGAGGACGCCGGTGGCCAGGCCACCGGTGGACTGCATCGTGCGGCTCACGACTTCCATGCCGTGTTCGTGGGAGTGCGCCTCTTCGTAGGCGATGGCCGAGTCGACACGCGGCTCACCGAGGAAGTAGGCGACGACGAGGGCGAGCAGGCCCGCGGCGAGTCCCGCGAGCATGCCACGCACCAGCAGATTTCGGACAGTTGCCGAGTTCATGGACGGACCTGGTCCGGGTGCCGTCAGTGGCAGGGGAAGCCGAGCAGGTGGCGGGCGTCGTGCACCCACTCGTGGACGTCCGTGCCGGACATCACCGAGGTGGCGCCCTGCTCGGCGCCGACGAAGTAGAGCAGGACGAGCATCAGGATGCCGAAGAAGACCGCCCAGGGGGCGATCGCGCCGATCGGCAGCTTGGCGGGGGTGGCGGTGGGGACTGTGGTCGGCTGGGCGACGGACTGCGCCATGGCAGAACCTCCTGGGGAACTCGCGTCCCGTCTCGGTGGTGCACAGGACAACGGGGGCGGGTCTGACTTGCCCGGCCCGCACCGCGAGCGGCGTGGGCGAGGCATACAGTGGCGCGACCGTGCCGGATTCCCACCGGCTTCCGCGTTCCGTCATCTATTTCGCCCAGAAGGTACCGCGAAGCGGAGGCACGGCCAAGAGCGCACGGGGGGCTCGCAGGCGCTCCCCGGGCGTCCTCGCCTTCCGATTCCCTGTGGTTGCAGGGCCGTCGACCGCGAAAGTGAGCACGTGACCAGCCGAGTGATCTTGATCTCACCAGCGATGAGCGCGGCGCTGCGCGAGGCCCGCTTCGACGACGGGTGCCCTCTGGAGGACGGCGGCGCGGCCCGGGCCCGTTCCGCCGCGGGGGTGCTCCCGCGGGCCGCGCGTGCGCTGGCGGCTCCGGGTGCGCGCTGCCGGCAGACCGCCTCGGCGCTCGGTCTCGACGCGGAGGACGCGCCCGAGCTGGCCGGTCTCGACGTGGGCCGCTGGCGGGGCCGGACACTCGCCGAGGTGAGCGCCGCCGAGCCGGAGGCGGTGGCCGGGTGGCTGTCCGACCCTGCGGCGGCACCGCACGGCGGGGAGTCGGTGCGGGGGTTGTGCGAGCGGATCGCGGCCTGGATGGCGGAGGCGGCGCGGTTGTCCGGCCGTACCGTCGCGGTGGTCGAACCGGACGTCGTACGAGCGGTGACCGTCCGGGCGCTGGGAGCACCCGAGGCGGCCTTCTGGCGGATCGACGTACCGCCGTTGCACGCGGTCGAGTTCAGCGGCCGCGCGGGCCGCTGGAACCTGACTCCCGGCAGGCCCCTCGACCGGCAGCACGACCACTGAGCGAGCGCGTACGGCGGTCGGCGGTCGGCGGCCACTCGGCATGAGCGGCGGCCACCGCCCCGGTCCGCCTCAGCTGCCGCCCACGCCCAGCGCTGCCAGCAGGACGAGTACCAGGGTCGCGGCGCCCAGCAGGCCGTGGGCGGCCACCACGGGGACCGGCAGGTGCCGTTCCGCCGGGGTGGTCTCCTCTCCGCCGGCGGGGGTGGCGGTGCGGTACACCGGCACCCAGCGGGCGAACATCGCGAAGCCGAGCAGGGCGACGGCGACGAGGACGCCGAAGGACGTCCAGGCCAGGGCCGACCGGTCAGCGGCGAGGTAGACGATCCACACGACCAGCCCGGCCGCCGCGAGCAGGAAGTGCCCGAAGACGAGCGGAGCCGGGAAGCGGGTCGTCCCGGTCCGCTGCTGCCGCAGGCCGCCGCGGGAGATCCAGCGGGCCAGGAGCACGAATCCGCCGAGGGCGGTGACCACCCAGGCGGCGAGAGCGGCGACGTCCATGTCGTCCTCCAGGGTTGCGGGGTACGGGATTTCGGAGGTCGGGCGCCCTCAGCGACCGGGCGCCGTGCGGTATCCCTCGGCCTGGACGGCCTCCTCCGCCACACGGACGCCGTAGCGGTAGGCGAGCTTGCCACCGAGGTAGCCGGACAGGCCGAGGACGGCGAGCGCGCCGACGGAGAGCGCCAGTTGCCCGTATCCGACCCCCCGCCCCTCGGGGTACCCGCCGCTCTGCCGCCAGGCGAAGCCGGCCGCGTACGCGACGGTGACCGCCAGGTTCAGCGCCATGTGGGTCAGGCCCGTGCGGAAGGCCGGGGTGCCGGTGGGGATGGCGAACAGGTCGAGGAAGCCGACGCACGCCGCGGCCAGCGCCCCGAGCACGCCGATGGCGATCAGCCAGGCGGACCCGTGGGTCAGGAAGGCGGGCCGGCCGACGGTCCGGGAGGCGATGTCGAAGACCAGGCTGGACACCCAGGCGCCGATCGGCACGGTGACCAGGATGGGGTGGAACGGATGTCCGTACGGTCCCGCGAGGGCGCCGCTGACCGGCCGCTTCGCCTGGTGGAGGTCCTTGAGATCGGTGTTCACGGTCATACGGCACCTCGTCCCTGAGCTGCCCCCGGTTATTTCACCAATAATTGTTCGCCTTATTCGGCGGGCAGGTCAAGGGGCGCGTCGCCGCGCGGGAGGAGCCCGTGCGGCGCGGTCGCCCCGGCGGTCACATGCCGCGCAGGACGACCAGGAGAACCAGGAGCACCGTGGCGCCGGCGCTCATGCCGTGGGCGACCACGGCGGTCAGCGGGAAGTGCCGCTCGGCGGTGGCCGCGCCCTGCGAATGGCGCCCGGAGCTGGGCATCCAGCGCAGCAGCATCATGAAGCCGAAGGCGGCCACGATCAGGACGACGGCGCACGCCGCCCAGGCCGAACTCCTGACGTCGCCCAGCAGGTACGCGGTCCAGGCGGCGAGCCCGGCGACGGCGAGCGCCACATGGCCGAGGACCAGCCACAGCGGCAGCCGTGTCACACCGGGCGTGCGCTGCCTCAGCCCGCCGTGACGGATCCACACGGTGGCGAGGTAGCCGCCCAGACCCGCGGTCAGCAGCCAAGCGCACAGAACGAAGACACGCATTCGCCTCGCCCCCTGTCCCTGTCCGGGCCGCCCCGTCCCGGCGGGGCGGCGGGCCTCAGGACACCGCAACGGACGGGGAGCAGCCCGGACATCCATCCATCGATTCACCCGTAGGTGTGAATGGTGCGGCGAACCACGTGCGGATGGGCCCTGCGGCCCCGCGCGTTCCGACCCGGCTCACACAACGCCCGGTCCAGGCCGGTGCGCGTGCTCATCCGGACAGCCACGCCTCCGTGATCGCCAGGGCCGCCGCCATGATGCTCACCTGCGGGTTCACCTGGGGGCAGCTGGGGAGCGCGGAGGCGTCCGCGACCAGTACGCCGCGCACCCCGCGCAGGCGTCCCCACGGGTCGGCCGGGAAGCGCTCCGGGCTCGCGCCCGCGGCGACGGTACCGGTGGGGTGGTACGCCGACAGGTGCAGCTGTCGCGCGCTCGTGCCGGCGAGGACGGTGTCCAGCTCCGCGAGACTTCGCACCCTGGGCGCGGTGGGGATGCCGGTGAGGACTTCCTCGGCACCGGCGGCGAACAGCAGCTCCCCCATCGCGCGGACCGCCCGCAGCAGACGGCCCGCGTCGCGGCGGTCGAGGTCGTAGCGGAGCAGGGTGCGGTCGCGGCCGAGGACACGGCCTGAGGGACGGTCGGCGATCATGGCGCCGAGCGTGGCGAGCCGGTCGGCGCTCTCCAGTTCGCGGCGCAGCTCGGCGCCCAGCCCGGGGAGGACGAAGGAGCCCATGCCGGGCGGGGTGGCGGTGGCCTCGATGAGGACGCCGTGCGCGTGGTGCTCCTCCACGCCGACGCTCTGCAGCACGCCTTCCCAGGCGGTGACCGGTTCGGCGAAGCGTCCGGCGACACTCGTGGCGGGATGGACGCTGAGGTTGCGGCCCAGGCGCGGATGGCGGCCGAGGCCGGAGCGGCGCAGCAGCGGCGGCGACTGCGTGGCACCCGCGGCGACGACGACCAGGGGCGCGAGGATCTCGAAGGCGGCGCCGTCCTGCCCGTGCGCGCGTACGCCTGCCGCGCGAGGGCCGCCGGGCCGGTCGGCGTCGACGAGGACGCGCTCGGCCCGCGCACCGGTGACGATGCGTGCCCCGGCGGCGCAGGCGCCGGGCAGCACCGAGAGCTGCACGCTCTGTTTGGCGCCGGTCGGGCAGCCCACCACGCATTGACAGGAGCCCTGGCAGCCGGGTGCGTTGCGGCGCAACGGCGCTGCCCGCCAGCCGAGTTCACGGGCCCCGGCGAGTGCGATACGACCGTTGTCGCCGAGGACGTCGACGGGTTGGACGGCGACGCGCAGGGTGCGCTCCACCTCGTCCAGGTGCCGGTCGAAGCCGTCGGCGAGCGCGCAACCGAACTCACGCGTCCAGCGCGCCAGGACGTGGGCCGGAGTGCGGTAGCAGGTACCGGAGTTGACGACGGTGGTGCCGCCGACGGCCCGGCCCACAGGCAGCAGCAGTGGCGGGTCGCCGACGGCGACGGTGGCTCCGCCGTCCCGGTAGAGCTCGGTGAACCGGTCCAGGGGCGTTCGGTCTCCGAACGACTCGGTGGAGTGGTGCTGTCCTTCTTCGACTACGACGACGTCGAGTCCGGCCCGGGCCAGCGTGCGGGCGGCCGTCGCCCCGCCCGCGCCCGAGCCGATGACCACCGCGTCGGCCGTGGAGCGAGCGGGCCAGTCGGCGGCGGGGGTCAGATCCAGCGGTGGATCGGGCCGGGCGGGGCGGCGTGGGGC
>NZ_JAJSZC010000011.1:15065-69690 GCF_036815105.1 Streptomyces sp. IBSBF 3136 | reverse complement strand
GTCGAGGGGGCCGGGGGCGTCGGGGCCGGCCGCGGCGCCGGTGGTGCGGTCGCGAGCGTCGGGTGGTACGACGGCGTGTCCGGGCGGGCCGGGCCGGCCGGCTCCCCGGTGAGGCGGTCCAGCAGTTCGGCGGGGGTCGGCCGGGCTGCGGGGTCCTTCGCCAGGCAGGCGGTCACCACGTCCACCAGCCCGGCCGGCACGGCGGACGTGTCCGGCGGCTCATGGACGGAGCGGTACATCAGCCCCATCGGCGTGCCCTCGCCCCAGGCGCTGCCGCCGGCCGCGGCCACCAGGACGGCGCCGAGCGCGAACACGTCGGCCGCGCCGCCCACATCGTGGCCGAGGGCCTGCTCGGGGGCGAGGAAGCCGGGCGTGCCGAAGGCGGTGCCGGTGGCGGTGAGCCGGGTGGACTCGACGGCCCGGGCGATGCCGAAGTCCAGGACGCGCGGCCCGTCGTCGGCCATGACGATGTTGCCGGGCTTGAGGTCGCGGTGCACCAGGCCGCAGGAGTGGATGGACTCCAGCGCCTCGGCGAGCGCGGCGGCCAGCGCCCGCAACTGCGGCTCGTCCATGGCCCCCTGGGCGGCGAGCCGGGCCGCGAGGGTCGGGCCCGGGATGTAGGCGGTCGCCAGCCACAGCGGGTCGCCGTCGACGTCCGCGTCCACCACGGACGCGGTGTGGAAGCCGCCGACCGCCCGGGCCGCCTCCACCTCGCTGCGGAACCGCTCGCGGAAGACCGGGTCCGCCGCGAGCTCCGCCTTGGCGACCTTCAGCGCCACCGCACGCCCACCGCGCGTCCGCGCGAGGAACACGGTCCCCATCCCGCCCTCACCGAGCTTCCGCTCGACGAGGTAGCCCCCTATGCGTTCCATGCGCACAGTATGGCGCCGGGCGCGGCACCGTGATCGCGGGGAGTGTCCTTCGGATCCTGCTCGGAGCGGGTGAACGGCTGCCACTCCTGCGGTGTGGCAACCACCGTTCATTCGAGCGCACAGGTCAGATCGATTCTGCTCCGGTGCTGCTGGGTGGGGCGGGTGGGACTCGAACCCACGGCCGACGGATTATGAGTCCGCTGCTCTAACCGGCTGAGCTACCGCCCCATAGCGGCGTGTCGCGTACAGGTGTGCGCGCCGTCTGCCGCAGCATAGCCGCTCATACGATCTCCTGCTTCGGATGGTCGGCTTCCGCGCTGCTTCCTGACCTTGAGACTTCGCCCAGCCCAGGGCGGTTCCCGCGGGCATGAAAAAGGACCCCGAAGGGTCCTCGTTCAGCGTGCTCCCCCGACTGGACTCGAACCAGTAACCTGCCGGTTAACAGCCGGCTGCTCTGCCAATTGAGCTACGGAGGATTGCCTCGTTGCATCGAACGTACCTACCTGGGTATTCGCCAGGGGGCGGGCGCTCGCTGCGACACATACATTAGCGCAAGCAGGGGGGTGCTTCGCCAATCGGTATCCCCCGGCCCCGACGCCGCACCACAGACCCACGCAAGGAGAAGGGTGACAGCCATGCGCTACCGGCTCACGTTCGTCGCCGGACTGGCCCTCGGTTACGTGCTCGGCACGAGGGCCGGGCGCGAGCGTTACGAGCAGCTGAAGAAGTCAGCTCGGCAGATCTCGCAGAACCCGGCCGTCCGGAACACCGCCGAGACAGCCGCCCAGCAGGGCCGGGTGTACGCCGGCAAGGCCCTGCACACGATGAGCGACAAGGTCGGCGACCGGGTCCCCGAGTCGGTGGCCCAGCGGGTGCGTTCCCTGCGCGACCGCAACGTCAACGGCACGCCCGAGGACGACTGGGGCACCAGCAACACCTAGGGAGCGGGCTTCGCGAAGGCCGGTGGGCGCGGGCAACCGCGCCCACCGGCGGAAGCAAGCGCCGCGGTACGGCAGAATTTTGGCCATGGGGATAGTCGCCGGGTTGGACAGTTCGCCCGATTTCACTCGCATCGTCGTCTGCGACGCGGACACCGGAGCCGTGCTCAGGCAGGGGTACGCCCCGCATCCGGTGGACACGCCGGACGGAGCCCGGCCCAGCGACGTGGACCCGCAGGCCTGGCTGCTGTCCCTGGGCGAGGCCGCCGGGGGCGGACTGCTGGAGGGCGTGCAGGCCATCGGCGTGTCCGCGCAGCAGAACGCGCTGATCCCGCTGGACGCGCAGGGCAACACGGTCCGCCCGGCGATCACCGGCGGGGACAAACGGGCGCAGGTCGCGGCCGCCGACCTCGTCGACGCGCTCGGCGGCCGGGAGGTATGGGCGCAGGCCGTGGGGTGCGTGCCGCAGGCCGCGCAGCCGGTGACCAAGCTGCGCTGGCTCACGAAGAACGAACCCGAGAACGCCCGCCGCACGGCCGCCCTGCTCCAGGCACACGACTGGCTGGTGTGGCAGCTGCTCGGGCGGCCGGTGCGCCGGACCACCGACCGCGGCGGGGCCTCCGGCACCGGCTACTGGTCCGCCGCCACCGGCGCCTACCGGCCCGACCTGGTCGAGCTGGCGCTGGGCCACCATGCCATGCTGCCCGAGGTGATCGGCCCGTCGGAGGCGGCCGGCACCACCCCGGAGGGCCTGCTGATCTCGGCGGGCACCGGGGAGACCATGGCCGCCGCGTTCGGGCTCGGCATCGGGCTCGGCGACGCGGTCGTCTCGCTCGGCGCGTCCGGGTCCGTGATGGCCGTGCATCCCGAGGCGCTCGCCGACCAGAGCGGGATGATCACCTCCCTCGCCGACGCCACCGGCATGCACCTGCCCGTCGTCACCACCCTGAACGCGGTGCGCGCGCTGCGCGGCACCGCCGAACTGCTCGGGCTGCCGGATCTGGAGAGCCTCTCCGACCTGGCGATGAAGTCCACGCCGGGGTCGCACGGGCTGGTCCTGCTGCCCTACCTGGAGGGTGAGCGGACCCCGCACCTGCCGCACACCGCGGGCACGCTCGCCGGGCTGCGGCGGGAGTCGATGAAGGCCGAGCACCTGGCCCGGGCCTCGTTCGAGGGCATGCTCTGCGGGCTCGCCGACGCGCTGGACGTGCTGCGCGGGCGGGGCGTGGAGGTGCGGCGGATCTTCCTGCTCGGCCAGGCCGCCGAGCTGCCCGCGGTGCAGGCGGCGGCGCCCTCGCTGTTCGGCGCGCAGGTCGTCGTACCGCAGCCCGCCGACTACGCGGCGATCGGCGCGGCCCGGCAGGCCGCCTGGGCGCTCGGCGTGTCGCAGGGCTCGCTCGACCCGCGCAACCCACCCGCCTGGCAGGGGGCGGCCGCTCAGGTCCTGGAGCCGGGTGACGATCTGGCCGTGGGCCAGGCGGTGCGCCAGCAGTTCGTGTCGGTACGCGAGCAGACCCACCCCGGGGCGTTCCGCCCGTAGCGGCGCAAACCCCCGGGGCGGCAGGAGCACGCCGATGGGTTAATCGGTTGGGGTAACGCGGGTGGAGTGCCCGACGATAGGGGCCAAGGGCACACCGACCCGCCCCCATCGCCGACTCCGAGAGACGTAGCGTGCTCATACGACTTCTGCGGACCTATCTCAGGCCCTACAGGAAACCCATAGCCTTCCTGGTGCTGCTGCAGTTCCTGCAGACCTGCGCCACCCTCTACCTGCCCACGCTCAACGCCGACATCATCGACAACGGTGTCGTGAAGGGGGACACGGACTACATCCTGTCCTTCGGCGCCCTCATGATCGGCATCTCGCTGGCCCAGGTCGTCTGCAACATGGGCGCGGTCTACTTCGGCGCCCGAACCGCCGCCGCGCTCGGCCGGGACGTGCGCGGTGCCGTCTTCGACCGGGTGCAGTCCTTCTCCGCGCGTGAGGTGGGTCACTTCGGGGCGCCTTCGCTCATCACCCGGACGACCAACGACGTGCAGCAGGTCCAGATGCTGGCCCTGATGACGTTCACCCTGATGGTCTCGGCGCCCATCATGTGCGTCGGCGGCATCGTGCTGGCGCTCGGCCTGGACGTGCCGCTGTCCGCGGTGCTCGTGGCGGTGGTGCCGGTGCTCGGCATCTCCGTGACCCTGATCGTGCGCCGGCTGCGGCCGCTGTTCCGGTCCATGCAGGTCCGCCTGGACACGGTGAACCGGGTGCTGCGCGAGCAGATCACCGGCAACCGGGTGATCCGCGCCTTCATCCGGGACGACTACGAGAAGGGCCGGTTCGGGAAGGCGAACGGCGAGCTGACCGACATGCAGCTGGCCACCGGCCGGATGCTCGCGCTGATGTTCCCGATCGTCATGACGGTGGTGAACCTGTCGTCGATCGCGGTGGTGTGGTTCGGCGCCCACCGCATCGACAGCGGCGGGATGGCGATCGGTGACCTGACCGCGTTCCTCGCCTATCTGATGCAGATTGTCATGTCTGTGATGATGGCCACATTCATGTTCATGATGGTGCCGCGCGCCGAGGTCTGCGCCGAGCGCGTCCAGGAGGTCCTGGGCACCGACTCCAGCGTGGTGCCGCCGTCGGCGCCGGTCACGGAGCTGCGCCGGCACGGACATCTGGAGATCCGGGGCGCGGGCTTCCGCTATCCGGGTGCCGAGGAGCCGGTGCTGAAGTCGATCGAGCTGGTGGCCCGGCCGGGCGAGACGACCGCCGTCATCGGCTCGACCGGCAGCGGCAAGTCCACCCTGCTGGGGCTGGTCCCCCGGCTGTTCGACGCCACCGAGGGCGAGGTGCTGGTGGACGGCGTGGACGTCCAGCAGGTCGACCCCACGCTCCTGGCGAAGACGGTCGGCCTCGTGCCGCAGAAGCCGTACCTGTTCGCGGGCACGGTCGCGAGCAACCTGCGCTACGGCAATCCGGACGCCACCGACGAGGAGTTGTGGCACGCGCTGAAGGTGGCGCAGGCCGAGGACTTCGTGCGGAAACTGGGGGGCGGCCTGGACGCGCCGATCGCGCAGGGCGGCACGAACGTCTCGGGCGGCCAGCGCCAGCGGCTCGCCATCGCCCGCACGCTGGTGCAGCGCCCGGAGATCTACCTGTTCGACGACTCCTTCTCCGCGCTCGACTACGCCACCGACGCGGCACTGCGGGCCGCGCTCGGCCGGGAGACCGCCGAGGCGACCGTCGTCATCGTCGCCCAGCGGGTGGCGACCATCCGGGACGCGGACCGGATCGTCGTGCTCGACGAGGGCCGAGTGGTCGGCTCCGGCCGGCACCACGAGCTGATGGCGGGCAACGAGACCTACCGGGAGATCGTGCTCTCCCAGCTCACGGAAGCGGAGGCTGCCTGATGTCCGGGCCCATGGGACGCATGATGGCCGCGGGCGGCCCCGACCAGCGCTCGATGGACTTCAAGGGGTCGGGCAAACGGCTCGTCGCCCAGTTCAGGCCCGAACGGGTCACCATCTACGCGCTGCTGGCGTGCGTGGTGATCAGCGTGGGCCTCAGCGTGATCGGCCCCAAGATCCTGGGGCGGGCCACCGACCTGGTGTTCGCCGGCATCATCGGCCGCCGGATGCCCGCCGGGGCCACCAAGGAGCAGGTGCTCCAGTCGATGCGCGACCACGGCCAGGGCCGGATCGCGGACATGCTCAAGAGCACCGACTTCACCCCCGGCCAGGGCATCGACTTCACGGCCGTCGGCCATGTGCTGCTGCTCGCGCTCGGCACGTTCCTGGTCGCCGGCCTGCTGATGGCGGTCGCCACCCGGCTGGTCAACCGGGCGGTGAACCGCACGATGTACCGGCTGCGCGAGTCCGTGCAGGGGAAGCTGTCGCGGCTGCCGCTGTCGTACTTCGACAAGCGCCAGCGCGGTGAGGTGCTGTCCCGCGCGACCAACGACATCGACAACATCGGGCAGACGCTCCAGCAGTCGATGGGGCAGCTGATCAACTCGCTGCTGACCATCATCGGTGTGCTGGTGATGATGTTCTGGGTCTCCTGGATCCTGGCGCTGGTCGCGCTGGTGACCGTGCCGCTGTCGTTCGTGGTCGCCACCCGGGTCGGCAAGCGGTCGCAGCCGCACTTCGTGCAGCAGTGGCGCTCCACTGGCAAGCTGAACGCCCACGTCGAGGAGATGTACACCGGGCACACCCTGGTGAAGGTGTTCGGGCGGCAGGAGGAGTCGGCGAAGCAGTTCGCCGAGCAGAACGAGGCGCTGTACGAGGCTTCCTTCAAGGCGCAGTTCAACAGCGGTGTCATGCAGCCGCTGATGATGTTCGTGTCGAACCTGAACTACGTGCTGGTGGCGGTCGTCGGTGGCCTCAGGGTCGCGTCGGGCGCGCTGTCCATCGGTGACGTGCAGGCCTTCATCCAGTACTCGCGCCAGTTCTCGATGCCGCTGACGCAGGTCGCGTCGATGGCGAACCTGGTGCAGTCGGGTGTCGCGTCGGCCGAGCGGATCTTCGAACTCCTGGACGCGGAGGAGCAGGAGGCGGATCCGGTGCCAGGCGAGCGGCCGGCCGAGCTGCGCGGCCGGGTGCGCCTCGAACACGTGTCGTTCCGCTACGAACCCGAGAAGCCGCTGATCGAGGACCTGTCGCTGACGGTGGAGCCGGGGCAGACGGTGGCGATCGTCGGACCGACCGGTGCGGGCAAGACCACGCTGGTCAACCTGCTGATGCGGTTCTACGACGTCTCCGCCGGGAGCATCCTGCTGGACGGCGTGGACATCCGCAGGATGTCCCGGGACGACCTGCGGTCCGGGATCGGCATGGTGCTCCAGGACACCTGGCTGTTCGGCGGCACCATCGCGGAGAACATCGCCTACGGCGCCTCGCGCGAGGTCACCCCGGGCGAGATCGAGGAGGCGGCGCGGGCGGCCCACGCGGACCGGTTCATCCGCACCCTTCCCGACGGCTACGACACCGTGATCGACGACGAGGGCACGGGCGTCAGCGCCGGTGAGAAGCAGCTCATCACCATCGCGCGGGCGTTCCTGTCCGACCCGACGATCCTGGTGCTCGACGAGGCGACCAGCTCCGTCGACACCCGTACCGAGGTGCTGATCCAGAAGGCGATGGCCAAACTCGCCGACGGGCGGACCTCGTTCGTCATCGCGCACCGGCTTTCGACGATCCGGGACGCGGACACCATCCTGGTGATGGAGAACGGGTCCATCGTCGAACAGGGCGCGCACGCCGAGCTGCTGGAGGCCGGCGGGGCGTACGCGCGGCTGTACAAGGCGCAGTTCGCGCAGGCGGTCGCCGAGGTCGACTGACCGGGACGGTCCGGCCGGCGGGAAGGACGAGGGGGCCGCTCACCGAGGTGAGCGGCCCCCCGTGCGTCCGGTCTCAGTCGAGGTAGCCCCGGAGCTGGTCGGCGAAGGCGTGGTCCCTGAGCTTGTTCAGGGTCTTGGACTCGATCTGCCGTATCCGCTCCCGGGTCACGCCGAACAGCCTGCCGATCTCCTCCAGGGTGCGCGGACGGCCGTCGGCCAGGCCGTAGCGGAGCTGGACGACCTTGCGCTCGCGTTCGCCGAGGGTGGACAGGACCGCCTCCAGGTGCTCCCTGAGCAGCAGGAACGCGGCCGACTCGACGGGGGACGCGGCGTCGCCGTCCTCGATGAGGTCGCCGAGGGCCACGTCGTCCTCCTCGCCGACCGGGGCGTGCAGGGACACCGGTTCCTGGGCGAGCCGCAGCACCTCACCGACCCGCTCGGGCGGCAGTTCGAGATAAGCGGCGACCTCTTCGGGCGTCGGCTCGTAACCGCGTTCCTGGAGCATGCGGCGCTGGACCCGGACGACCCGGTTGATCAGCTCCACGACGTGCACGGGGACGCGGATGGTGCGGGCCTGGTCGGCCAGCGCGCGGGACATGGCCTGCCGGATCCACCAGGTGGCGTAGGTGGAGAACTTGTAGCCGCGGGCGTAGTCGAACTTCTCCACGGCCCGGATGAGCCCGAGGTTGCCCTCCTGGACCAGGTCGAGCATGGTCAGCCCGCGGCCGACGTAGCGCTTGGCGACCGAGACCACGAGCCGCAGGTTGGCCTCGATGAGGCGGCGCTTGGCCATCCGGCCCATGACGACGAGCCGGTCCAGGTCGTGCGCGAGCCCGCTGTCCAGGTCGGGGGTGCTGCCGAGCTTCTCCTCGGCGAACAGCCCGGCCTCGACCCGGCGGGCGAGTTCGACCTCCTCGGCCGCGGTGAGCAGCGGGATGCGGCCGATCTCGCGCAGGTACTGGCGGAACAGGTCGGCGGAGGGGCCGCCGGTCTCGGCGCGGGCGGCGAGCGGTGCCTCGACCCGCTCGGCGGATTCCTCGAGTTCCCCGGGGCCCTCGGGTTCCTCGCTCTCCGTGGCCTCAGCGGCCTCGGCCGCTTCCTCCGCGAGCGCTTCGGCGGGCGGCTCCGCCGGTTCGGCGGGCCCCGCCTCCGGGTGCTGGGGGGCTCGGCCCTGCGGCGGCACGGCCACGAGAACGTCCGGCTCCGCGTCCGACTCGTCCGCGGCGGTGCTGGTGGCGCTGGTACTGCCGTCGGTCTGGGTGAGGGTCTGGGTCTGCACGGGGGCGACCTCCAGGATGATCGCTGCTCAGCAGTCAGTCCGGCAGCGGCACTTCGGGAGCGGAGGACTCGGGCACCGCACCCAGTGTGGAGTACGACACATCCCCGCCACGAGGGGCGTGCGGTGACTTTTTGCGTCCGGTCCGTGACCCGCTGGTGATCGGGGCGGGGGGAACCGGGCGTCCGGAGCGCTAGAGCGCCTCCGCTCCCCGCTCCCGAAGGGCCTGGTCGTACTGCTGGAGGACCCACATCTCGTTCTGCACGGCGGCCAGCTGGGCGGGGTCGCCGCCGGTGGACAGCCGGGTCAGCTGGGACTGGATGTCGCGGACGCGGCGCTCCACGGCGCGGCGGCGGATCTGCACCAGGACCGTGCCCGCGTACGTCTCGTCCACGGTGCGGCGCAGGATCGGCTCGACTGCCAGTTCGGTGACCATCGCGCGGACGGTGTCGTCGGGCGCGGCCTCGCGGACCCGGACCAGGTACTCCTGCGCGTCCTGGACGCCGTACTCGGCGCCGCCCGCCTCGGCGATGGCCCGGTGCACGGCCGCGTAGGGCGGTGCGGTGAACTCGTCGGCGCCGTAGGCGTCGAAGGCCGGTGAGACCAGATCGGGCCGTTGGAGGGCGAGCTTGAGGAGTTCGCGTTCGGCGGCGTGCACGGGGTTGCGCAGGGTGAGGGCCGGGCCGGACGGGGCCGCGGCGCGGGGGCCGCTCTCCCACTGCTGCCGGGGGTCCCGGGACTGCTGCTGCGGGCCGCCCCTGCCGCCGCGCTCGCGGGCCCAGCGGGCCAGCTGGGCCACCCGCTTCACCACGAACTGGGTGTCGAGGATGCCGAGCATGCCGGCGAGTTGGACGGCGACCTCGTGCTGGGCGCCGGTGTTCTTGATGCGGGCGACGATCGGGGCGGCCTCGTCCAGGGCGGCGGCGCGGCCCGCCGGGGTGTTCAGGTCGTAGCGTGCCACGACCTGGCGCAGCGCGAACTCGAAGAGCGGGGTGCGTGGTTCGGCCAGGTCGGCGACCGCGTCGTCGCCCTTGGCCAGGCGCAGCTCGCAGGGGTCCATGCCGTCGGGCGCGATCGCGATGTACGTCTCGGCGGCGAACTTCTGGTCGTCCTCGAAGGCGCGCAGCGCGGCCTTCTGTCCGGCCGCGTCGCCGTCGAAGGTGAAGATCACGCGTGCCGAGCCGTTGTCCATCAGGAGGCGGCGCAGGATCTTGATGTGGTCGCCGCCGAAGGCCGTGCCGCAGGTGGCGATGGCGGTGGTGACGCCGGCCAGGTGGCAGGCCATGACGTCCGTGTAGCCCTCGACGACGACGGCGCGGCTGGTCTTGGCGATGTGCTGCTTGGCGAGGTCGATGCCGTACAGCACCTGGGACTTCTTGTAGATCGCCGTGTCGGGCGTGTTCAGGTACTTCGGGCCGTTGTCCGCCTCGTAGAGCTTGCGGGCGCCGAAGCCGACGACCTCTCCGCCGATGTCGCGGATCGGCCACATCAGCCGGCCCCGGAAGCGGTCGATGGGGCCGCGCCTGCCCTCCTGCGACAGCCCGGAGAGGATCAGCTCCTTGTCCGTGAAGCCCTTGCCGCGCAGGTAGCGGGTGAGGTGGTCCCAGCCCTGGGGGCTGTAGCCGACGCCGAAGTGGACGGCGGCGGCCTGGTCGAAGCCGCGCTCGGCGAGGAAGATCCGGCCGGTCTCGGCCTCGGGGCCGGTGGCGAGCTGCTCGGCGTACCACTGGGCGGCGATCTTGTGGGCCTCGACCAGGCGGATGCGCTCGCCGCGCTGGTGGGCGGGGTTGTACCCGCCCTCCTCGTAGCGCAGCGTGATGCCGGCCTGGGCGGCGAGGCGCTCGACCGCCTCCGAGAAGGAGAGGTGGTCCACCTTCATGACGAAGGTGATGGTGTCGCCGCCCTCCTGGCAGCCGAAGCAGTGGAAGAGTCCCTTGCTCGGGCTGACCTGGAAGGACGGCGACTTCTCGTCGTGGAACGGGCACAGTCCCTTGAGGTTGCCGCCGCCCGCGTTGCGCAGCTGGAGGTACTCGGAGACCACGGCGTCGATCGGGACCGCGTCCCGTACCGCCTTCACGTCCTCGTCGTTGATCCGTCCTGCCACGGGTGAATTCTACGGGGGCGCTCCGACAGTGCCGGTCGCCGTGGGATTCAGGAGGCGAGGCCGTCGAGCGGTACGTGCGGGTCGGCGAGGGCTTCGGTGTCCACCGCGGCCCGGGAACGGACGAGCCGCTGGATGGGCTCTGTGACATCCCACACGTTCACGTTCATCCCGGCCAGGACCCGGCCTTCGCGGACCCAGAACGCGATGAACTCCCGCTTGCCCGCGTCGCCCCTGATCACCACCTGGTCGTACGACCCCGGCGGCGCCCAGCCGCTGTACTCCATGCCCAGGTCGTACTGGTCGGTGAAGAAGTACGGCACACGGTCGTAGGTGACGTCACGGCCGAGCATCGCGCGGGCCGCCGCCGGGCCGCCGTTCAGGGCGTTGGCCCAGTGCTCGACCCGGATGCGGGTGTCGAAGAGGGGGTGCGGGAACGCGGCGACGTCACCGGCCGCGTAGATGTCGGGGTCGGAGGTGCGCAGCCGCTCGTCCACCAGGACCCCGCCGCCGTGCGCCCGGTCGGCCAGCTCCAGACCGGCCGCCTCGGCGAGCGCGGTGCGCGGTGCCGCGCCGATGGCCGCGAGGACGGCGTGCGCCGGGTGCTCCTCGCCGTCGTCGGTGCGGGCGGCGAGGACCACGCCGTCCTGGCCGACGATCTCGGTGAGCTGCGCACCGAAGTGGAAGCGGACGCCGTGGGCGCGGTGCAGTTCCGCGAAGACGTTGCCCAGCTCGGGGCCGAGGACGCCGTGCAGCGGGGTCTGCGCCGCTTCGATCACGGTGACCTCGGCGCCGTACTCGCGGGCCGCCGCCGCGACCTCCAGGCCGATCCAGCCGGCGCCCGCGATCACCAGGTGCCCGTTGTCCCGGCCGAGCGAGGCGAGGACGCCCTTGAGCCGCTCGGCGTGGGCGAGGCGGCGCAGGTGGTGGACGCCCGCCAGGTCGGTGCCCGGGATGTCGAGGCGGCGGGGCTCGGCACCGGTGGCGAGCAGCAGCTTGTCGTAGTGGACGAGGGTGCCGGCGTCGCCGAGGCGCACGGTCCTCGCGGTGCGGTCGATCCGGTCGACGGTCTGGCCGAGGTGCAGCTCGACGTCGTTCTGCGCGTACCAGGCGGGCTCGTGCACGAAGACGCTGTCCCGCTCCTCCTTGCCGAGCAGGTAGCCCTTGGACAGCGGCGGCCGCTCGTAGGGGTGGTCGCGTTCGTCGCAGATCAGTATCACCCGGCCGGTGAAGCCCTCCGCCCGGAGCGTCTCGGCCGCCTTGGCGCCGGCGAGACCGCCTCCGACGATGACGAATGTCTGATCCGCGTCGACCACTTGATGCCTCCTGGTAAGGGTGCCGCCACATGGGAGCGTCCCGCACGCGGCGTGCTGCGGGAAGGGGGTGTGACCCGATCAGGCCACCCTCGGTCACTTTCCTTTCAGATATGCCCCGCCTCGGACATGCCCCGTCTCGGACACGTCCCGTCTCAGATACGCCCCGTCAGTCTCGCGTGCAGCGAGCGGGCGGAGGCATCGGTCAGCGAGGCGATCTGGTCGACGATCACCCGCTTGCGCGCGTGGTCGTCGGACGCCTGGTCGAACAGCGCCCGGAACTGCGGGTCGAGGCCGTCCGGGGCCCGGGCGGTGAGCGCCTCGGCCAGCTCGGCGACGACCACCCGCTGGTCGGCGCGCAACAGCTCCTGCTCGGCGCGCTGCATGACGTACCGGTCGGCGACCGCCTTGAGCACGGCGCACTCCATGCGGGTCTCGCGGGGTACGACGAGTTCGGCGCCGTACCGGGTGAGTCGGCCGCCGCCGTACGCGGCGCGGGTCGCGACCTCGGCGGCCAGGCAGAACCGGCCGATGAGCTGGCTGGTGGCGTCCTTGAGGCGGGCCTGGGCGGCCGCGGTGCCGTCGTAGCCGTGCGGCCACCACTCCTGGTCGTGGAGGCGGTCGAGGGCGGCGGCGAGTTCGGCCGGGTCGGTGTCCGCGGGCACGTACCGGCCGACCGCCACCGCGAACACCGCCTGCCGTTCGGGCTCGGCGTGCAGGCAGTTGGGGTCGACGTGGCCGGCGTGCAGGCCGTCCTCGACGTCGTGCACCGAGTAGGCGACGTCGTCGGACCAGTCCATGACCTGGGCCTCGAAGCAGGTGCGGGTGCCGGGGGCGGCGCTGCGGACCCAGTCGAACACCGGGCGGTCGTCCTCGTACACGCCGAACTTCGGGGACGCCGGGTCGGTGGGATGGGCGCCGCGCGGCCAGGGGTACTTGGTGGCGGCGTCCAGGGCGGCGCGGGTGAGGTTGAGGCCGACGGAGCCCTCGGGGGTGAACCGCTTGGGCTCGATGCGGGTCAGCAGCCGGAGGGACTGGGCGTTGCCCTCGAAGCCGCCGCAGTCGTCCGCGAACTCGTTCAGCGCCTGTTCGCCGTTGTGGCCGAAGGGCGGGTGGCCGAGGTCGTGGGAGAGGCAGGCGGCTTCCACCAGGTCGGGGTCGCAGCCGAGGGCCGCGCCCAGTTCCCGGCCGACCTGGGCGCACTCCAGGGAGTGGGTGAGGCGGGTGCGGGGGCTGGCGTCCCAGACCTGGTTGGAGGTGCCCGGGGTGACCACCTGGGTCTTGCCGGCCAGCCGGCGCAGCGCGGAGGAGTGCAGGACGCGGGCGCGGTCACGCTGGAAGGCGGTGCGGCCCGGGCGTTTGTCGGGCTCGGGGGCCCATCGTTCGAGTGCCGCCGGGTCGTAGGTGTCGAGGAGTGCGATGCCTTCCATGATTCGACAGTAAGCGTCGGCGGTGACAATCGGGGACTGCCGGGCGCCCGGCGGTGTGCCGGGTCGTCCCGCTCCGGTCAGGCGGACGCCGGTTCCGCCCCGGTCATCGCCCGCGCCTGGTCGTAGCGGTGGAGGACCAGGCGGGCCATCGCCTCGTGGGCCCCGAGGGGTGCGGAGACGATCCCGGGTGCCTGTGCCGCGCACTGCGTCGCGAAGCGGCCCGGTGCCGTGAAGCAGGAGGCCACGGCCACGTCGTGGCGGCCCCGCGCGGCCAGCGCCCGCAACGCCGTCGCCACCGTCGGGGTGGCCGCCGAGGCGTACGCGGGGACCACCGGGACGCCCAGGCGGCCGGCGAGCAGGCGGGCCGTGCGGCGGGTGTCGGCGGCCGAGTCGGGGTCGCGGGAGCCGGCCGCGGCGAGGACGACCGCGCTCGTGCCGCGGGCGGCGGCCTCCGGGCGCCAGCCGGCCTCCGTCAGACGGGCGTGCAGGGTCGTGACGAGGAGCGGGTGGGGGCCGAGCGGGGCGGCCACGCGCACCCGCGCCCGCGCGGCCGCGGCCATCTCCGGGATGTCCCGCTTGACGTGGTAGCCGCGGCCGAGCAGGAGCGGCACGAGGACGGCGGGGGTGCCGCCGAGGGCCGCGAGGGTGTCCGGGAGCAGCGGCTCGTTCAGCTCGATGTGGCCCAGGCGGACGGGGAGCGAGGGGCGCAGCGCGCGCACCAGGTCCGTCAGGGCCCGTACGGTGTCGAGCGCGCGCGGGTCGCGGCTGCCGTGGGCGACGAGCACGAGGGCGGGCGGGACGGCGGCCTGGACCGGGCGGCGGCGTCCGGGCGGGGAGACCAGCCGGAGCCGGTCGGCGAGCTGGCTGCTGATGCTGTTCATGAGGTGCGCCGTGCTGTCGAGGTGGCGGGCGGGCTCGTCGTTCAGGGGGTTCGACGCCGTCATGGGAAGATCCTGACGGCGGGAGGTTGCGCGGCCGTTGCCGGGCCGTCACGACTGTTTTCCGTGGCTTCACGTCGTACGGATGCACGATGTGAGCTGAACCGGAACGCCGCCGTTCGCGTCCTCCATGGTCGGGACCGATGGCCGCACCGATCCGTGGGGGACCGCATGAAGATCCGTCGACCGCGGCTGCCGCGCACCCGCGGGGGCCGGCGGCTGCTGGTGCAGTCGGTGATGGCCGCGTGCGTGCTGGCGCTGCTGCCGGCCACCTGGCTGTACGTGTCCACGGCGGACCGGCTGCGGACGACGGCGGACGTGCCGCGCACCGAGGTCGCCGTGGTGTTCGGGGCCGGGCTGTGGGACGGGGAGCCGTCCCCGTACCTCGCGCACCGGCTGGACGCGGCGGCCCGGCTGTACCGGGCGGGCCGGATCGAGGTCGTGCTGGTCACCGGGGACAACAGCCGCGAGGACTACGACGAGCCGGACGCCATGCGCGCCTACCTCACGAAGCACGGCGTGCCGGCCCGGCGGATCGTCAGCGACTACGCCGGTTTCGACACCTGGGACTCCTGTGTACGGGCCAGGAAGATCTTCGGGGTGGACCGGGCGGTGCTGATCAGCCAGGACTTCCACATCCGGCGGGCGGTGGCGCTGTGCGAGGCGGCCGGGGTGGAGTCGTACGGGATCGGCGTGGCCGCCAAGCACGACACGACCTGGTACTACGGCGGGACGCGCGAGGTGTTCGCGGCGGGCAAGGCGGCGCTGGACGCGGCGTTCCGGCCCGATCCGCAGTTCCTCGGACGCAAGGAGCACGGGGTGGCGCGGGCACTCGCGGCGGGGCGCTGACCCGGGGCCGCTCGGCGGCCCTTCCGGCGGGCGGTGGCACTCGCCTCACGGCGGGCGCGGCGGCGCGGGGAGGTCGTCGTCCCGGCCGTGTAACCGGGAGCGGGGGCGGGCCGTAACACGCCCGAAGCACGCTGGGCCGCATGGACACCGCCGCGACGCCCACCCACTGCCCGTACTGCGCCCTGCAGTGCGGGATGAACCTCACGCCGCTGCCGCAGGGGGGCGTCGAGGTGACCGAACGGCCGGACTTCCCGGTGAACCGGGGCGCGCTGTGCGGCAAGGGCCGTACGGCCGCCGAGGTGCTGTCCCCGGCGGTACGGCTGACCTCGCCGCTGGTGCGCTCCGGCGGCCGGCTGGTGTCCGCCTCGTGGGAGGAGGCGCTGGACCGGGTCGCCGGGGCGCTGGGGTCGGTCCGGGAGCGGCACGGCGCCGACGCGCTCGGTGTGTTCGGCGGGGGCGGCCTGACGAACGAGAAGGCGTACGCGCTGGGCAAGTTCGCGCGGGTGGTGCTGGGCACCTCGCAGATCGACTACAACGGCCGCTTCTGCATGTCCTCGGCGGCGGCCGCGGGCACCAGGGCGTTCGGGCTCGACCGGGGGCTGCCGTTCCCGCTGGAGGACGTGCCGCGGACCGGGTGCGTGATCCTGGTCGGCTCCAACCTCGCCGAGACCATGCCGCCGTCCCTGCGCTTCTTCAGCGAACTGCGGGAGAACGGCGGCACCCTGATCGTGGTGGACCCGCGCCGTACGAGGACCGCCGAGCAGGCGGACCTGCACCTGGCGCCCCGCCCGGGTACCGATCTCGCGCTCGCGCTGGGTCTGCTGCACCTGGTGGTGGCCGAGGGCCGCACGGACGAGGAGTTCATCCGGGAGCGCACGGCCGGCTGGGCGGAGGCCCGGGCCGCGGCGATGGGGCACTGGCCCGAGTACGTGGAGCGGATCACGGGGGTGTCCGTTCCGCACCTGCGAGAGGCGGTGCGGCTGTTCTGCGAGCCGGAGTCGGCGATGGTGCTGACGGCGCGGGGGCCGGAGCAGCAGTCCAAGGGGACGGACACGGTCGGCGCGTGGATCAACCTGTGCCTGGCGACCGGCCGCGCGGGCCGCCCGCTGTCCGGGTACGGCTGTCTGACCGGGCAGGGCAACGGGCAGGGCGGGCGCGAACACGGCCAGAAGGCCGACCAGTTGCCCGGCTACCGCAAGCTGGACGATCCGGCGGCGCGGCGGCACGTGGCCGAGGTGTGGGGAGTGGACCCCGACTCGCTGCCCGGCCCGGGGCGCAGCGCGTACGAGCTGCTGGACGCGCTGGGCGGGGACGTCCGCGCGCTGCTGGTGATGGGGTCCAACCCGGTGGTGTCGGCCCCGCACGCGGCACACGTCGAGGAGCGGCTGCGCTCGCTGGACTTCCTGGTCGTGTGCGACGTGGTCCGCTCCGAGACGGCGGAGCTGGCGGACGTGGTGCTGCCGGTCACCCAGTGGGCCGAGGAGACGGGGACCACGACCAGCTTGGAGGGCAGGGTCCTGCTGCGCCGCCGGGCGGTCTCCGCGCCCCCGGGGGTGCGCGGCGACCTGGAGGTCCTGCACGCCCTGTCCGCCCGCCTCGGCGTGGAGAAGGGCTTCCCGACCGACCCCGAGGAGGTCTTCGAGGAACTGCGTCGAGCGAGCGCGGGCGGCCCGGCGGACTACTCGGGCATCAGCTACCGCCGGCTCGCCGAGGAGAACGGCCTGTTCTGGCCGTGCCCGGCGGCGACCGACACCCCGGGGGCACCCGGCGTCCCGGGGGCGAGCACCGCCCCGGCGGACGCCGAACCCTCCGCGCACCTCGCCCCCGCGCACCCCGGAACCCCCCGGCTCTTCCTCGACCGGTTCGCCACCGGGGACGGGCGGGCCCGGTTCGTCGCGGTGGCGCACCGGGCGGGTGCCGAGGAGCCGGATGCCGAGTACCCGTTGGTGCTGACGACCGGCCGGGTGGTCGCGCAGTACCAGTCGGGGGCGCAGACCCGGCGGGTGCCGGAGCTGAACGCGGCGGCGCCCGGACCGTTCGTCGAACTGCATCCGCGGCTCGCGGCCCGGCTCGGGGCGGCCGAGGGCGACCCGGTGGCGGTGGTCTCGCGGCGCGGCCGCGCCGTGGCTCCCGCCCGGATCACCTCCGGCATCCGGCCGGACACGGTGTTCATGCCCTTCCACTGGCCGGGCGAGGGTCGCGCCAACACCGTGACCAACCCGGCGCTCGACCCCGTCTCCCGCATGCCGGAGTTCAAGTCGTGCGCGGTGCGGGTGGAGGTGCTCGGCCCCGGGAGTGAGTCGGGTTCGCCGCCGGGCCGATCAGCGGCCGGTCGGTAGCCGGTCAGCGGCGGGTCGGCCAGTCGCCGTCCGTGAGGGGCGTGCCGCGCTCGCGCAGCCCGGCGGCGACGCGGGGGGCCGCCAGGTACACCCAGGCCCGGACGGTGCTGCCGTCGGGGCGCAGTACGTCCCGGGCGACGCGCTCGTAGAGGTTGCCCGGGTCGCCCGGGACGTACTCCTCCAGCCGGTCGAGTTCGGCCAGCAGGCGGTCGTACGTCTCCGGTGACGCGGTGACCAGTTCGCCGTTCACCGGTCCCGCTCCGGGCCGCTCCACGGCGTAGGGGTAGCCGGGGCCGTCGTAGAGCGCCGCGTCGGGCAGGCGTGCCGGTTCCTCCGACTCCGTCCGCCCGCGCAGGAGCAGGTCGTGGTTGGCCTCGCCGGGGCGCAGGGTGCCGTAGACGAAGAACGGCAGGGGGTGCCGCTGGTCCGAAGTGATCACGGAAACGATTCTGCATCCCCCCGAGCTCCCCACACATCTCCATGGAGGCGCTATGGACATGACATGTCATGGCCCCTTAAATCTCTGTCACGACCGCCGCGCCATCCCCCACGCCTCACAGGCGCCTCCCCAAGGAGACAGATGAGTCGGATACGTCAGCACGTCCGAGGATCCCGTCGTCTCGCCACCGCCGGCATCGCCGTCACCGCCGCGACCCTCCTGGCCACCGCCCTCTCCCCCGCCGCGCAGGCCGACGCCCGGCCCACCCGGGCCACGGCCGTGCGCAACGCCGCCTCGGCCCTCGTGGCGCACGCGGCGAGCCTGGGCCTGACCTCGGCGCAGGACACCAGCGTCCGCGACGTCGTCGTGGACCACAACGGCACCCAGCACGTCCGGTACGACCGCACCTACCGCGGACTCCCGGTGCTCGGCGGCGACTTCGTGGTCCACCTGGCCCCGGACGGCGCCTACCGCAACGCCGACCGGGCCACCCGGAGCCGGCTGTCACTGCCCTCGGTCACCCCCAAGGTCTCCGGCCCCAGAGCCGCCGACCTCGCGGTGAACGCCCTGCGCGCCGCCAACCTCGGCGAAGCGCTGAAGCAGGTGAAGGCCAAGCCCGAGCTGGTCGTCGACGCCCTGCACGGAGCGCCGAGGCTCGCCTGGCGGACGAACGCCGTCGGGCAGGACTCGCTCGGCAACCCGGTCGCCCGGACCGTGCTGACCGACGCCCGCACCGGCGCCCAGATCGACGCCTGGGACAGCATCGAGACCGCCGCCGGCGACGGCTCCTCCCTGTACAGCGGGACCGTGGCGCTGGAGACCACCCAGTCCGGGTCGTCGTACCAGCTGAAGGACCCGACCCGCGGCAACACCTACACCGGTGACGCGCAGGGCAAGACCGACCTGTGCTTCTTCGGCATCTGCTTCAGCCGCGCCCCCGCGACGCTGTTCACGGACGCCGACAACCACTGGGGCACCGGCGCCACTTCGGACCGCGCCTCGGCCGCCGTCGACGCCCAGTACGGCACGAACGAGACCTGGGACTACTACAAGAACGTCCACGGCCGCAACGGCATCGCGGGCGACGGCAAGGGCTCGTACAACCGCGTCCACTACGGCAGCAACTACAACAACGCCTTCTGGGACGACAGTTGCTTCTGCATGACGTACGGCGACGGTGACGGCACCACGTTCGGGCCGCTGGTCGCGCTGGACGTGGCCGGGCACGAGATGTCCCACGGCGTGACGTCGAAGACGGCCGCCCTCACCTACTCGGGCGAGTCCGGCGGCCTCAACGAGGCCACCTCCGACATCCTCGGCACCATGGTGGAGTGGTACGCCGACAACTCCTCCGACCCCGGCGACTACCTCATCGGCGAGAAGATCGTGAAGCCGGGCTTCGGCAAGGCCGCCCTGCGTTTCATGGACAAGCCCTCCAAGGACGGCAACTCGGCCGACTACTGGAGCAGTTCGGTCGGCAACCTCGACGTCCACTACTCCTCGGGCGTCGCCAACCACTTCGCGTACCTGCTCGCCGAGGGCAGCGGCGCGAAGACCATCAACGGCGTCAGCTACGACTCGCCGACGTACAACGGCTCGGCGGTGTCCGGCATCGGCCGGGACAAGGTCGGCAAGATCTGGTACCGGGCCCTGACGGTCTACATGACCTCCTCCACGAACTACGCGGGCGCCCGCACGGCCACCCTCAACGCGGCCAAGGACCTCTACGGCGCGGGGAGCACGGAGTACAACGCGGTGGCGGCCGCGTGGAGCGCGGTCAACGTCAACTGACCCGTTCCGGAGCACAGGGGGCCGGTGCCCGTCCGGGCGCCGGCCCTCCGCCGTGTCCGGGGGCGGCTGACGTCCCGTCACCCGTTCACCAGCCCCCGTCGCTCCATTCGTGTGTTCTTCGTACTTGTTCTTTCGCCTTCCCCCACGGACGCCACTGACCTGCACGAACACCCTCCCGCCGGGCGTCGCGAGGGCCCCGGCGGACACCCGTTCGGCACAGCCGCGACGAGATCTCGGCAAGCGGGCCGGGCCGAGTGCCACTTACCTCGGAAGGGCAGGGGCGCACCCCTGAACGAGTCGGACAAGCTCTGGGGAGCACCATGCGACGCACCGCCCGTCTGCTGACCGGTACCGCGCTCGCCGTGGCGACGGCGGGACTCGCCACCGCACCGGCCCACGCCGGCGCGGCCGCCCGCACCGCGGTCCGCCCGCCGGGCGCCGCGGCCGGCGCCGGCACCGTGGCCCTGTTCGGTCCCGCGGGCATCGGCGGGCTCACCCTCCCACTCCCGGCGCGCCCCCTCGGCGCCCTCACCGACAGCCTCCAGGTGTACCCGTCGATGACGGCGCCGGGCAGCCAGGTCACCGTGAACACCGCGGCGTGCGGGGAGAAGGGAACGGCGCTCGGGGACGCGGGCGCGGTCGGCGCCGGGACGTTCACGCTGGCGCCCAGCACCCACGAGGGCGAGGCGATCGGCCAGTTCCGGGTGCCGCCCAGCGCGCAGCCCGGGACGTACGAGATCGTCGCGAAGTGCGCGGAGGGCACCCGGCGGGTCACCGGTGACCTGGTCGTGGCGCTGGCCGCGGCGCACGAGCAGGTGCAGCCGCGGGGAAGTGTGAAGACGGGGGTCGGTGGCGCACTCGGCAACGACCCCGTGCAGACCACGGCGGGTGTGGCGGCTCTGGCCGTCGCCGCCGCGGGCGGTACCTGGCTCCTGCATCGCCGGGCGAGAGGCGACGGGATCTGACGGACACCCTCCGCTGTCCGTCCGCCGGTACCGCAAGCCCCCGCCCCCTCCGGGTCCGATGCCCCTCGCGGCCCGGAGGGGGCCGGGGCCCACCTCTGGGACCCGTCCGGGTCCCGCCTCGCAGGAGGTCCGCCTCCGGGAGAGGGGTTCACATGCGCAGGATCGGGGACACCGCGATAGCCGCGGTCACCGTCGTCGCCCTGGGCGCGGCGGTGTGGCTGCTCGGCGCCGGGAGCGGGACGCACGCGCCACCGCAGCCGACGGCCGCCGAGGGCCGGCCCGACCCCGGCGAGGAGCGGCTCACCGCCGCCGCGCTCGAACCGTCCCCGCCCACCCGCATCCGCATCCCCGCGATCCGCGTGGACGCCCCCCTGATGGGGCTGGCACTCACCCCCTCGGGAAGCCTGGACGTGCCGCCCCCCGAGAAGAAGAACCTCGCCGGCTGGTACGAGGCCGGCACCACCCCCGGGGAGACGGGCACCGCCGTCGTCGCGGGCCACGTCGACAACACCGAGGGCCCCGCCGTCTTCTACGACCTCGGCGCCCTCAAGCGGGGCGCCGTCATCGAGGTGGACCGCCAGGACGGCACCGTGGCCGTGTTCACCGTGGACGCGGTGGAGGTATACGCCGCCCGGTCCTTCCCCGACGAGAAGGTGTACGGCGCGGCCGCCCGCCCCGAGCTGCGCGTCATCACGTGCGGCGGCGGCTACTCCAAGGCCACCGGCTACCAGGGCAACGTGGTGGTGTTCGCCCACCTGACCGGCAGCCGCACGACCCCCTCCTGACCGGCAGCCGCAGGACCGCCCGCCCCCGACCGGCAGCCGCACGACCGCGTTCCGAGCGGCCCCCGGCGCGTGCGCGGGCCCCTCACACCTCCCGCGCGCCCCCGCTGAGGGCAGCGTTCCCGCCGGGAAACAGGAGCGATGCGGTCGGGTAACGTCGGGATCGCACGCTGCCTGCATGACCTCGGAAACGCGTGTGGTGGTGATCGGCGCCGGCCTCGCGGGCGCCCGCCTCGCCCGCCGTCTCGGCGAGCTGGGCACGCCCGCGCTGCTCGTCGGCGACGAGGCGCACCCGCCCTACAACCGGGTACTGCTCGCCGAGGTGCTGGCCGGCCGGTACGCGCCGGAGGTGATCGCCCTCCCCGCACCCGGCACCCACGTCCGCGCCCGCGTCACCGGCATCGACCGCGCGGCCCGGCTGCTGCACCGCGCCGACGGCCCGCCGATCGGCTACGACACCCTGGTGCTGGCCACCGGGTCCAACCCGGTGCTGCCACCGCTGCGCGGCCTGTTCACACCCGACCACCGGCTGCCCGAGGGCGTCCACGCGTTCCGCACCATGGACGACTGCCTGGGACTGTCCGGGGCGGTACGGCCCGGCGTGCGGGCGGTCGTCGTCGGCGGCGGTCTGCTCGGGGTCTCCGCGGCCCGCGCGCTGGCCGTGCGCGGCGCCCAGGTGGTCCTCGCCCAGCAGGCCGAGCGCCTCATGGAGCGCCAGCTCGACCCGCGCGCCTCCCACCTGGTGCTGCGGCACCTCAGGGACCTCGGTGTCGAGGTGCACACCGAGTGCCGGGTGCGGGACGTGCGCTCGGCCGGCGGCACGGTCCGCTCGGTGGAGCTGGCCGACGGGTACGCGCTCGACGCCGACCTCGTGGTCCTGGCCTGCGGGGTACGACCGCGCACGGGCCTCGCCGAGCAGGCCGGCCTCGCCGTCCACAAGGGCGTCCTCGTCGACGACCGGCTGCGCACCTCCGACCCGCGCGTCCACGCCATCGGCGACTGCGCCCAGCACGACGGGACGCTGTACGGCCTCGCCGCCCCGGCCCTCGAACAGGCCGACGTCCTGGCGCGGTTGCTCACGGGTGACCCGGACGCCCGCTACACCGGCACCCGTTCGCTGACCCGGCTGACCCTCACCGGGTCCGGCTCCCCCTTCGACCTCGCCGCGTTCGGCGAGCCCGAGGGCCGCCCCGGAGACGACGTGGTGCAGCTCACCGACGCCACCCGGGGCACCTACCGCAAGGTCGTCGTCCGCGACGACCGCCTGGTCGGCGGGGTCCTCGTCGGCGAACTCGGCACCGTCGGCGCACTCGCCCGCGCCTGGGAGGGAGCAGAGCCGCTCCCGGCGGACGGCCCCCTGCTCCACCTGCTCACCCATGATGGAGGCTCCTGAATGACCGCCACCCCGGAGGCCACCCCCACGATCGTGCTCGTCGGCCACGGCATGGTCGGCCAGCGCTTCCTCGAAGCGCTCGCCCAGCGCGGCCTGACCGCCACCCACCGGGTGGTCGTGCTGTGCGAGGAGCCGCGCCCCGCCTACGACCGCGTCCAGCTGACCTCATACTTCTCGGGCCGGACACCCGAGGACCTGTCGCTTGCCGACGCGGGGTTCATCGAGGACCACGGCATCGAGCTGCACCTCGGCGACCCGGCGGAGCACGTCGACCGCGCCGCGCGGAAGGTGACCGCGCGGTCGGGTCTGGTCGTCGACTACGACGTGCTCGTCCTGGCCACCGGCTCCTACCCGTTCGTGCCGCCGGTGCCGAACAAGGACGCCACCGGCTGCTTCGTCTACCGCACCATCGAGGACCTGCTCGCCATCGAGGAGTACGCCGGGGCCCGCGCCACCACCGGCGCCGTGGTCGGCGGCGGCCTGCTCGGCCTGGAGGCCGCCGGGGCGCTCAAGGGGCTCGGACTCGCCGCCCACATCGTCGAGTTCGCCCCGCGCCTGATGCCGGTCCAGGTGGACGACGGCGGCGGCGCGGCGCTGCTGCGCACCATCCGGGACATGGGCCTGACGGTCCACACCGGGGTCGGCACCCAGGAGATCGTCACGGACGCCACCGGCGCCGTCACCGGCATGAAGCTGTCCGACGGCTCCGAACTCGCCACCGACATGGTGGTGTTCAGCGCCGGTGTACGCCCTCGCGACCAGCTGGCCCGCGACTGCGGCCTGACGGTGGGCGAGCGCGGCGGCGTCACCGTCGACGAGCAGTGCCGTACGGTCACGGACCCGCACGTGTTCGCGATCGGCGAATGCGCGCTGGCCGCCGACGGCCGGGTCTACGGCCTGGTGGCCCCGGGCTACGAGCAGGCCGAGACGGCCGCCGCGACCATCGCCGCCGACGAGGCGTCCTTCACCGGCGCCGACCTCTCCACCAAGCTGAAACTGCTCGGCGTGGACGTGGCGTCCTTCGGCGACGCGCACGGCACCGCCGAGGGCTGCCTGGACGTCGTCTACTCCGACTCCCGCGCGGGCCTGTACAAGAAGCTGGTCATCGGCGGCGACGGCACGCTGCTCGGCGGCATCCTGGTCGGCGACGCGGAGGCGTACGGCACCCTGCGCGCGCTGACCGGCTCGGTGCCCCCGGTCTCCCCCGAGTCCCTCGTCCTGCCCGCCGGAGCGGACTCGGGGGCTCAACTCGGCCCTTCCGCCCTGCCGGACGACGCGGTCATCTGCTCCTGCCACAACGTCAGCAAGGGCGCCATCCGCGGCGCGGTCACCGAGCACGCGTGCACCACCGTGCCCGAGGTGAAGAAGTGCACCAAGGCCGGCACCGGGTGCGGAAGCTGCGTGAAGATGCTCGGCCGGCTCGTCGACGCCGAGCTGGAGGCGAGCGGCGTCGAGGTCGACACGGGCCTGTGCGGCTGCTTCGGCCGGACCCGCGAGGAGCTGTACGAGATCGTCCGCGCCCTGCGCCTCACGTCGTACCGCGAGCTGCTGGACCGGTTCGGCCGCGAGGAGGCTCGCGGCGGCGACGGCTGCGAGGTCTGCAAGCCTGCCGTCGGCTCCATCATCGCCTCCCTCGCCCCGGCGATCGGCGCGAGCGGCTACGTCCTGGACGGCGAGCAGGCGGCCCTTCAGGACACCAACGACCACTTCCTGGCCAACCTCCAGCGCAACGGCTCGTACTCGGTCGTGCCCCGCATCCCCGGCGGCGAGATCGCGCCCGAGAAGCTGATCGTGATCGGTGAGATCGCCCGCGACTTCGGCCTCTACACGAAGATCACCGGCGGCCAGCGGATCGACATGTTCGGCGCCCGGGTCGAGCAACTGCCCCTGATCTGGACGCGGCTCGTGGACGCCGGCTTCGAGTCCGGACACGCCTACGGCAAGTCGCTGCGCACGGTGAAGTCCTGTGTGGGCTCGACCTGGTGCCGGTACGGCGTGCAGGACTCGGTCCGCATGGCGATCGACCTGGAGCTGCGCTACCGGGGACTGCGCTCCCCGCACAAGCTGAAGTCGGCGGTCTCCGGCTGCCAGCGCGAGTGCGCCGAGGCCCGGTCCAAGGACTTCGGCGTGATCGCCACCGCCAACGGCTGGAACCTGTACGTCGGCGGCAACGGCGGCGCGACCCCGCGCCACGCGGATCTGCTGGCGCAGGACCTGTCCGACGCCGAACTGGTCCGGCTGATCGACCGGTTCCTCATGTTCTACATCCGCACCGCCGACCGCCTGGAGCGCACCTCCGCCTGGCTGGAGCGGATCCCGGGCGGCCTCGACCACGTACGGGACGTGGTCGTGCACGACTCGCTCGGCATCTGCGACGAGCTGGAGCAGCTGATGCGGGCCCATGTCGCGCACTACCGCGACGAGTGGGCCGAGACCGTCGACGACCCCGAGAAGCTGGCCCGGTTCGTGTCCTTCGTGAACGCCCCGGACACCCCCGACCCGGTCGTCGCCTTCGTCCCCGAACGCGACCAGATGAAGCCCGACCTGCCGCTGCTGTCCATCGGCATGCGGCCCGCTGAAGACGTCCTGGAAGGAAGCGCCCAGCGATGACCCTGGCACTGGAGACGACCGACCTGAAGGTGCAACTCCGCTGGTCGGAGGAGTGGTTCACGGTGTGCGACCTGCACCTGGTGGCACCGGGCCGCGGGGTGGCCGCCCTGCTCCCGGACGGCGGCCAGGTGGCCGTGTTCCGCGACCGCTCGGACCGCCTGTACGCGATCGACAACCGTGACCCGTTCACCGGAGCGGCAGTACTCTCCCGCGGCCTGACCGGCACCCACAGGGGCCGCCCGTTCGTGGCGTCCCCCCTGCTGAAGCAGCGCTTCGACCTGGAGACCGGGCAGTGCCTGGACGACGAGTCGGTGCGGGTACGGGCTTATGAGGTGCGGTGCTCCTCGCGGGTGTGAGGGGGGCCGAAGCCGGCGCCGGTCAGGCCCCCTGAGGGCCGAAGTCCACCCCGGTCAGCTGCACGGAGGCGTCCCAGAGTCTGGCGGCCATGCGGTCGTCCCGGGCCCAGGGCGCCCGCCAGGAGGGTGCCGGCGCGCCCCGCCACATCGCGAAGGACGGCCCGAAGAACGAGTCGGGACGCACGCCGGGCGCGGTCGCCGCGTACAGCGTGGGCAGGGCGCCCGCCTCGGCCGGCTGCGCGAAGACCTGGTTGGCGAGCCGCATGACCCGCTCGGCGGCCCGCCGCCCCTCGGCGCGCGGCCCGGCGGTCTGGAGCCCGGTGGCGGCGTAGCCGGGGTGGGCGGCGGCCGCGACGACGTCCGCGCCGCACGCGGCGAACCTGCGCGCCAGTTCGTGCGTGAACAGCAGGTTGGCGGTCTTGGAGCGGGCGTACGCGATCCAGCGCCGGTAGGGGCGGTCGCCGCCGAGGTCCCGGAGGTCGATCCCGGCCAGGGTGTGCATCAGGCTGGAGACGGTGACGACCCGGGCGCCCGGCGCGGCCAGCAGGGCGGGCGCGAGGAGTCCGGTGAGCGCGAAGTGCCCCAGGTGGTTGACCCCGAACTGGGTCTCGAAGCCGTCCGCGGTGGTCCCGCGAGGGAGCGCCATCACCCCGGCGTTGTTCACCAGCAGGTCGATCCGCTCGTACGGCAGCCGAGCGGCGAAGTAACGCACGGAGGTCAGGTCCCCGAGGTCGAGCCGCCGGACCTCGGCCTCGGCCCGGGGCACCTCTTTCAGCAGCCGTTCCACCGCCTCGCGCCCCCGCGTCTCGTTCCGGCAGGCGAGCACGACCCGCGCCCCCTTACGGGCGAGCTCCCGCGCGGTGACGTTGCCGAGCCCGCCGTTGGCCCCGGTGACGACGGCCGTGCGGCCGCTCTGGTCGGGGATGTCGGCGGTGGTCCAGCGGGGCTCGTGCACAGGACATCAGCCACCTTTCCCGCATCGGCCGACGGACGGCACAACCTTTCCCGCCGGAGGTGCATCCAACATAGCGACCTCCATCCACCCATTCGCCCCTTGGAGGCGGATGCGCCATGATTGCCACCACTGAGCACCCCTGCCGCCCACTGCGCCGACGCCTCACCCGGCGCGGCCTGCCCGCCGCTCTGGCCGCGGCCGCGGCGGCCCTCGCGACAGCGGGAGTCGCCTGGGGCACGACGACGGCGACGACGACCTCCACGCCGGCCGCCACGACGGCCCGATCCGCGGCCGGCCCGCGCACCTGCACCCTGGGTGACCTGTACGTCTCGATGGGACACAAGGAGGGCGCGGCCGGCTCCCTCTACTGGTCCGTCGTCTTCACCGACACGAGCAGCACGAAGTGCGCCCTGCGCGGCTACCCGGGCGTCAGCGTCCTGGACACGGCGCACCACCGGATCGGCCCGGCTGCGACCCGCTCCGGCACGCCGTACTCCACCGTCACCCTCACCCCAGGCCACACGGCGACAGCCGTGGTACGCACCACCAACGGCCCCATAGGAGGCCCCTGCCAACGCCCCGGCTCCTACCTGCGCGTCTATCCCCCGGCCTCCCACGAGGCCGTCCTGGTCCCCGCCCGCTGGACGACATGCTCGAACATTTTCGAGGTCGGTCCGGTGGGCACGGAGGGCACCATCTGACGCCCGGGCCGGACCGCACCCGGGCACGCCGGAGGGGCGGCACTCCCCCATGGGGTGCCGCCCCGGACGCGGGTTCGTGCCATCGGAGTTCGATCACGCCTGCTGTACCTGCGTGTACGTCCCGCCGACGGGGGCGCCTGCGGCCTGTGTCGGCGACTGCTCGGCCCACTCCCTGGACACCTCCTGCTCCGTGCCGCAGAACGTGCACTGCGTCGCGAATCTCGTCGAGACGGGGAAGAGCGGCACGAAGAACAGCGTGAACTTGGTGACGTGCTTCGTGACCGTATGCGCGGCAGGGTTGCCGCAGTGACGACACGCGAGTACGAGGATCGCGAGCCGGTACAGGTGACCGCTGGTGCCAAAGATGATCATGAGAAGGCTCCTTGAAAGTGGGGGGAGGAGGCTGGGGCGAGGCGGCGGGCGTCCGCTGCCCGTCCCGTGTGGTGATTCCATTACGCCCGGGGCGGGGGTCCGGGTCATGGCCCGGAATGTCGTGGCTTGACAAAGCCGTGCCGAAGACCGGCGCGGGCCGTTCGGGGCCGGGACCGGAAGAAGAGGCGGCACCCCCGCACAGGATGCAAGAGCAATGCCCTGAGCTGGGTACCTGTCGTAGTCCTGGCCGTCTTCGAAGGCGAAGAGTGGCTTGGTGCCGTGGGCGGGTGCTTCGGCCGGCGTGACAGCTTCGGTGAAAGGTTCGAGCGGGAACGGCCGGCCTCCCGAGATGGTCAGCACCCCGTCGGCGGCCCGGCTCGACCACGCGACGCATTCGGGTGTGTCCACCGGCGGACGTCACGAGGTTCGAACCCGCCCGCCCGTACGCTGTCGGTCGGTGGCGTGGACGACAGCCGGGAGTGGGCATGGACGGTGCGGCGAGCGGCCCCGGTGGCCAGGGCCGTCCGGGTGGTCCGGGCAGCCTGGCTCTGCGGCTGCGGCGCGAGCAGGACGTGCTCGCGCGGATGCGCGGGACCGAAGACCGGATCGCGGACGCGATCACCGCCTTCGCCGGCACCATGCACTTCGTATACATCCACGCGGCGTGGTTCACGATCTGGATCGTGTGCAACGAAGGCGTGTTCGGTCAGGGGATCGTCTGGGACCCCTTCCCTTTCGGGCTGCTCACCATGATCGTCAGCCTGGAGGCGATCTTCCTGTCCACCTTCGTGATGGTGAGCCAGAATCGCCAGGCCGCCCGTGAGAACGTCCGCGCCGACCTCGACTTCGAGACCAACGTGCGCTCGGAGGTCTGGTCGATCCACATGGGCCGCGCCCTGGGCGTCGACCCGACGGAGGTCGAGCGCAAGGTGCAGGAGGTCCTCGCGGAGAACCGCGCCCGGATGCTCGGCTCCGGCCAGTCCTCCGCATAACGGCAGACGGCGTGCCCGCGCCCGTGTCCAGCGGGGTGACTTACACCCAGGCTTGGACAGGGTCAGGCGTCGAGGTCGGCCAGCCAGCGGAGTGCGCTGAGGCTCGGCAGGAAGAAGTATTCGCCGCCCCGAGTAGTGACAAAGCGCTCGACGCCGTGCAGGCGACGCCGGACGGGGCGTTGCGGAATCGTGTAGATCCCCGAGCCGTCGTTGTCACCCGTGAGCAGATCCTTCTCCACATCGAGGCCGGTGAAGTTGCCGTCGTTGAACCACTGCGACTTCACGAACTCGAACTGGCGGTCGAGGTGGGCGTTGACGGCGATGAACACGATGCCGCGGTCGGCGCCGTCGTCGTCCAAGGTGCCGGCCGGCAGCGGCGGCCCATAGCTAGTGCTCCGCCGGATCAGCCGGTGGAGGTCGACGTCACCGATGATCTCCGAGTCACGCGGATTGGCACGCCTGGCGTGGGCGCCATGGGGGCAGACCATGCCGCGGGGATCGGAAGCGTAGAGGAAGTCGTTGTTGCGCTGATCGTCCGCGCCCAGGTCCGGATCGTCGTGCTCGGGCGCCAGGATCAAGGGGGCTCCGCTCGGCCAGCGGCCCACGATCTTCGCGGCGAGCAGCAGCTCCTCCTCCGGGCCGCCGGCGTTGTCGCGGAGATACCGCCGGAAGGCGGCCACGTGGGTGTGCAGCTTCCTCCAGACCAGGAACGTGCCGTTGCGACCCAGGGCCTCAGGCTCCGGCATCGGCGGCAGGTTTCCCGTCTCGTCGGGGTAGCCCAGCACGAACTCGCCCGCCTTGAGGGTGGGGCCGCCACCCGGTGGGTACTCCGCGCCGCTGCCCTCCACGGCGGGATTGCTGATGCCGTCCTTGTAGCCGAAGCTGGTGTGCCCCGAGGCCAGTTGGTACAGATCCTGCCGGTACACCGCTTGAACGCCGAGGAGTTGCGCATGCGCCTGCCGCGCCCGTTCGAGGACGACCGCCAGTGACTCCTGGTCGGCGGCGATGAGGGACAGCACGATGTGCACCTGCCCGGTACCGAAGGGCGGCTCCCAGTGCGCGGGCGCGCTCTCGCCGGTGTCGCCCAGGAACCCGGCCCGTGCCGCCATCCCCTCCCGGAACTCCTCGGGGAAGCTGTTCAGGGAGGTATGCGGCACCCGGAGCGCTTCGAGCCCCCGGTAGGTCAGCGCGACGTTGAGGAGCGCGGGCAGGGGCGGCTGCCACCAGTCGGCGGCGGAATCGACCAGCCCGGCCAGACGGCCCATCAGCTCACGGCCGGCACGGGGATCGTCCACCCGGAGCAGGATGTAGGTCCCGACGTATGGTGACGGCCGGGTGCGCAACACGATGCCTTGGATGTCGTCGAGTTGCAGAGGCGGGCCTTCAACCGTCGTCATGTCGTCCCCTCAGCCAAACAACTGCCGATTTGTACCAATTTCTAGATCTGGCGACTCTCTCCGACACGGTTCCTCGCCCGAGAGACGAGCGCGCGGGCCCGAGGAGTCGGTCGAAGCGCGAGGTTCTGGAGCGACAGGCGAAGGGCCCGCTCAGGATCGCCGCCGACCGTCAGCCAGAACTCCGCCGCGTGATCGGCGTACGCCTCCGGGTGGCGCGCGACCAACAGCTCGTAGTGGTCAGCGGCCCTGGCGCGCCAGAACCGCGCCTCGCTCCACGCCTGCCCGTCTGCCAAAACGCCGGCGAGCTGAGCCGCGTAGTGGGGATCATCGCTGTCACGAGCAAGCCGGCGCAGCCGGCCGATCACCCCGGCGGTCCCGCCCCGGACGGCATCGATACCGGCGAGACGGCCTCGCGCCGGCGCGTAGGGCGGCAGTCGGCGTACCGCCTCGTCCAGCCAGAGCCGCGCCCTTGCCAGGTCACCCGCGGACAGCCATACCTGTCCGCACTGGCATTCGAGCTCGGCGAGCGGGAAGGGGCTGACCCCGCGATAACCGCGTCTGGCGGCCACGAACCACCTCTCGGCCTCGGCCGCCTCACCACACTCCGCGTGCCACCGAGCCAGGGCGGCCAGGGCACTGAAGCCACGCCGCTCCGACAGCGCCCGTCGATGCGCGGCGAGTGCCTCGTCGTACCGCCCGACCGCCTGATGGACGGCGGCCCGCTCCTCGTCCAGGCGCCGTCGTTCGAGCCCCATCGCGGCCGCCGCGTCCAGATCGGCCAGTGCCGCCGAGAACCGATGAAACCGCGCGGCCAGCCTGGCGCGAGCCACACGGGCGCGCGGATCGCCGGGGGACCGGTCGACGAACATCTCGGCGAGCGACGCAGCGCGCTCGGCCTCGTCGATACGGCCGAGAACATGCCCGCGCAGCGCGGTCAGCTCTACCAGCTCGTCCCACCCGGCACCCGTCAGACTTCCCCGCGTCGCCTGGCCCGTCAGCCCCTCGATGCGCGCATGGAGGTTGCCCATCGCGATCACTCCCGCCGTCGTCGCACAACCGCCGGCGAGATCGGGGATCTCCCCGTCGCTCGTCCGGTCGGCCGCTGCGACGTTGCCTCCCATCAGCTTGCTGAGGCCGACGGAATGGAAACCGGCTGGGGCGGGTCGAGGTTGGGCGGTGCCAGATACGGGAACTCCCGGGAACTCCGTGCGGTCGCCTGGTCGACGCCGTCACTGACCCGTGGGCCGTGGAAGGCATTGACGATCAGCGTGTACAGCGTGTCGATGACATCGTCGTCGAGCGAGCGGCCGCCACAGGTCGCGTGCGACCTGCCCTCCAACAGCGCACGCTCGATCTCGAAGTAGCTGTCCTCGGCGTACGGCTGCGCCACGTCCACGACCAAGAAGTCGGCGAGCAGCAGGTCGGTCAGCGGATGGGTGCCGCCCGGGTCCATCTGCCAGTCGAGTTTGCCGTCCAGACCGTCGAAGAAGGCGAGGTTGGCGTTGAGCCGGGAGCGGTAGGCGGCCAAGTGCTGCGGGCCCGGCCGGAACGGGTCTTCCTCGTTGTACAGGTCGCGCAGGTCCACCACCTTGTTCGCGCTGTCGACCCCGTTCTCCGACATCAGAACGTTCTTCACCTCCGGGCGGCCGAGCCGTTCGAGGCGTATGGGATAGGGGCCGGCCGTGACGGTCTCCGCGGCGACGGCGAACACGGCGCCCACGGCCGACCCGAGCAGCCCGGCGACGTCGAACTCGACGACGATGGTCAGGACGTTGACGTCGTGCAGCGTGTTGGTGCCCTTCGGCAGGAAGGCGAGCCGTCGCTCCGTCCGCGTCTGCACCTCTTTGCCGACATCCATGAAGAATGGATCCAGCCGCAGCCCGCCGTAGACGCGCACGCCCTGCCCCTCGCCGCCCCGCTCGTCGTTCACCTGGAACGCGACCGCCTCCCCGTCCGGAAGCACGCACGTCCCCCACTGCGCCACCTCTCCGCCGACGTCCGACTCGATCGGGCCCGAGAAGGTGCAGGTGAATGCGTACTCATCGGCACCCACCTCGAAAAGTGAACCCGGATGATCCGCTGCGATGGCTGCGGGGCGAACGCGGAACCGGTAGCTGGCGGCGTCGGAGAACAGGGCCCCCGGGCGGGCATTGGGAAAGACGTCCATGACGAGGACGAGCCGGCCCTCCAGGGAAGGGCTGGGGAAAACGTAGAGATCCGCGAGGTCGATGGCTGGATCGGCCTCGGCGCGGGTGCCGGAGAGGTGGTCGGACATGACGGCGCGGCCTTCGCTGCGGGGACCCGGGTCCGGCGGCCGTGCGCCGTTGCCGGGCCGCCTGGGTGATGCCCCAGGTGCCAGGGCCGCAGTCCGACCACAGCCACAGCACTCGGGACGGATGACAACTGCTGGGTACGCCCCTTTCGACGGACACACCTTCCAGCGGGCAGTTCGCCGAGGCGGCCACGACCGCCGAGGGCCAGGCCGTCAGTCGGCCGCCGCATCCAGCAACGAGTTGAACGCCTGGGAGACCTTCTGGGCCTTGGCGGTGTCCTCGACCGTCATGCTCGGATTGGAGGCGTACCACATGTCGGCCTCCACGATCTTCGGTGTCAGCCAGTCGACGATGCCGGGATCGGTCGCCCCGGGGTAGCCCTCGAGGACGCCGTCGAACATCTCGTCGAACCACGGCGCGGCGTTGGCGAAGATGTCCGCGATGTACGGCTTGAAGTCACCGTCGTAGGTGACCGCGCCTATGACCTGGGTGTCATTGTTGATGAACGTGACACGGAAGTCGTGGACGGTGCCGACAAGCTTCTCGTAGTGGAAAGCGTCTTCCTGGATCTTGTCGGCGTGCTGGCGGAACCTCTCCGCCCCGCCTGGCTCGACATCCCAGAGAACCGTGATTTCCGCTATGTCCCCGACCCGCTTCCCGAGACCGTCAGGCTGCCTGAAGACGGTCGGCGCGGCATCCTTCGGAGTTGCCGACGTCTCGGACCTTTGCGTCGTCATGACTCCCTCTCCCTTTGATCTTCTATATGGCCGGTATAGGGCTCCTTCTCCGTTCTGAGGCGTTCGGATTCCATCCTTTTAGCCAGCTTTGTCACCTCGCAGAGCGTATGCAAGAGGATCATCACGGAACGGGCCGCAGGCCCCGTCTCGCGGGGCAAAGCACGGTCCTCCCCTGGCCGAAGGCTTGCCGCACCAGGGCGCGGTACCGAGGGATGCGGTCACGACGAGGGCCCTCACCGCCTCCGGATGGAGCGGGTGGATCTCCGGGTAGAAGACCTCTGGTGGTCTCAGCCCCTCCCATGGGCACTTCGGGATGATCCCCTCTCGGCGGGCCATCTTCCGCAGACCATGCGCGAAGAGGCGGCACCCCCGCACAGGGTGCCGCCCCTTCTCTTTTCTTCATGTGCGCCGGAGCCGCCGTCGATCGGTTTGAGGGTCGGGGACCGACGACGGCTCCGGGGTCTAGCGGTGGTCGCTGCCCGCCGAGTTGGTGGCCGCGCGACCCGCTTCCAGGCGGGCGACCGGGATGCGGAACGGGGAGCAGGAGACGTAGTCCAGGCCGGCCTCGTGGAAGAAGTGGACCGACTCCGGGTCGCCGCCGTGCTCGCCGCAGACGCCGAGCTTGAGGTCGGGCCGGGTGGCGCGGCCGGCCTGCGCGGCCGCCTTCACCAGGGAACCGACGCCGTCCTTGTCGATCGTCTCGAAGGGCGACACACCGAAGATGCCCTTCTCCAGGTAGGCCGTGAAGAACGAGGCCTCCACGTCGTCCCGGCTGAAGCCCCACACCGTCTGGGTCAGGTCGTTGGTGCCGAAGGAGAAGAACTCCGCGGCCTCCGCGATCTGGCCGGCGGTGAGCGCGGCGCGCGGCAGCTCGATCATCGTGCCGATGGCGAGCTTGAGTTCCGTGCCCGTCGCCGCCTGGACCTCGGCGATGACCTGGTCGGCCTCCTCGCGGACGATCTCCAGCTCCTGGACCGTGCCGACGAGCGGGATCATGATCTCGGCGCGCGGGTCGCCCTTGGCCGTCTTGCGTTCCGCCGCGGCCTCCGCGATCGCGCGGACCTGCATGGTGAACAGGCCGGGGATCACCAGGCCGAGGCGTACGCCGCGCAGACCCAGCATCGGGTTCTGCTCGTGCAGACGGTGGACCGCCTGGAGCAGGCGCAGCTCGTTCTCGTGCGGCTCCTGGCGGGACTCGGCCAGGGCCACGCGGACCGACAGCTCCGTGATGTCCGGCAGGAACTCGTGCAGCGGCGGGTCGAGGAGACGGACCGTCACCGGAAGGCCGTCCATCGCCTCGAACAGCTCGACGAAGTCCTTCTTCTGCAGGGGCAGCAGCTCCCGCAGGGCCGCCTCGCGCTCCTCCTGGGTGTCGGCGAGGATCAGCTTCTCGACCATCTCGCGGCGCTCGCCGAGGAACATGTGCTCGGTGCGGCACAGGCCGATGCCCTGGGCGCCGAAGCGGCGGGCGCGCAGCGCGTCCTCGGCGTTGTCCGCGTTGGCGCGCACCCGCAGGCGGCGCTTGCGGTCGGCGAAGGCCATCATGCGGTGCACGGCCTCGACCAGCTCGTCGGCGTCGTCGGCGCCCGGGTGCATCCGGCCCTCGAAGTACTCCACGACCGGGGACGGGACGACCGGGACCTCGCCCAGGTAGACCTTGCCGGAGGAGCCGTCGATGGAGATGACGTCGCCCTCCTCCACGATGTGACCGCCGGGCACCGTCATGCGGCGGCGCTTGGTGTCGACCTCGAGCTCCTCGGCGCCGCAGACACAGGTCTTGCCCATGCCGCGGGCGACCACGGCCGCGTGGGAGGTCTTGCCGCCGCGCGAGGTCAGGATGCCCTCGGCCGCGATCATGCCGTCGAGGTCGTCGGGGTTGGTCTCGCGGCGGACGAGGATGACCTTCTCGCCCGAGCGGGACCACTTCACGGCGGTGTAGGAGTCGAAGACCGCCTTGCCGACCGCGGCGCCCGGCGAGGCGGCGATGCCCCGGCCGACCTTCTCGACCTTGGCGGACTCGTCGAAGCGCGGGAACATCAGCTGCGCCAGCTGGGCGCCGCTGACACGCTGGAGCGCCTCGGTCTCGTCGATGAGGCCCTGGTCCACGAGCTGGGTCGCGATGCGGAAGGCGGCACCGGCGGTGCGCTTGCCGACGCGGGTCTGGAGCATCCAGAGCTGGCCGCGCTCGATGGTGAACTCGATGTCGCAGAGATCCTTGTAGTGGTTCTCCAGGGTCTCCATGATCTGCATGAGCTGGTCGTACGACTTCTTGTCGATGTTCTCCAGCTCGGCGAGCGCGACCGTGTTGCGGATGCCCGCGACCACGTCCTCGCCCTGCGCGTTCTGCAGGTAGTCGCCGTAGACGCCCTGGTGGCCCGAGGCGGGGTCACGGGTGAAGGCGACGCCGGTGCCGGAGTCGGGGCCGAGGTTGCCGAAGACCATCGAGCAGACGTTGACCGCCGTGCCGAGGTCGTGCGGGATGCGCTCCTGGCGGCGGTAGAGCTTGGCCCGGTCGCCGTTCCAGGAGTCGAAGACCGCCTTGATGGCGAGGTCCATCTGCTCGCGCGGGTCCTGCGGGAAGTCCCGGCCGGCCTCGGTCTTGACGATCTTCTTGAACTTGGTGACCAGCTTCTTCAGGTCGGCGGCCTCGAGGTCGGTGTCGACCGTGACCTTCTTGGCCGACTTGGCCGCGTCGAGGGCCTCCTCGAAGAGTTCGCCGTCGACGCCGAGGACGGTCTTGCCGAACATCTGGATGAGGCGGCGGTAGGAGTCCCACGCGAAGCGGTCGTCGCCGGCCTGCTTGGCCAGGCCCTGCACCGACTTGTCGGAGAGGCCGATGTTCAGGACGGTGTCCATCATGCCGGGCATGGAGAACTTCGCGCCGGAGCGGACCGAGACCAGCAGGGGGTCGTCGGCCTGGCCGAGCTTCTTGCCCATCTTCTGCTCGAGGGCGTCGAGGTGCGCACTCACCTCGTCACGCAGTGCCGCGGGCTCCTCGCCGCTCTCCAGGTAGACCTTGCAGGCCTCCGTGGTGATGGTGAAGCCAGGAGGGACCGGGAGGCCCAGGTTCGTCATCTCGGCGAGGTTGGCACCCTTGCCGCCGAGGAGATCCTTGAGCTCCTTGTTGCCCTCGGTGAAGTCGTAAACGAACTTCGCTACGTGGGGTTCTTTGTTTTCCGACACGGGTCTCGACTCCTTGAGGCCGCGGTGGCTGCCCTGACGGCGAGGAACATACCCAGATCGAAGGCACCTTGGTACGTCCACTTGCGCGTCATGCGCCTGTAACCACTCGTCCGCCAGCGGATCGAAAGTCAAAGCTTGGCAAGCAACAACAGCAGTAAGTGTTCATCTCTTGAACGCACCCACCCACGAAGGTGGGGTTAATTGCTCAGATGAGCGGCTCTCAACACGTCTGAGTTCGATCGATGAACGATCAAGGGGTGGCACCGAGTGCCACCCCTTGGAGAAGTGCAGTCGCTCAAGATCCGCTCATCTGAGCGCAACCCTTATCAAGGGTGGCGAGAATCACGCTGCCACAGCGCGTCGGATTTCACCATGCGGACGGGTGTCCGGACCGGAGACGAGCAGGTCGAGCGGGTCGCGCACCCGGCGCCCGGCGCGGTTCGAGCGGGTCACACACCCAGCGCGAGCAGCCGCTCCTCCACCCGCTCGGGCGCGTACAGGTGCTCCACGACCAGCGCCCCCGCGCCCACCAGCGCGGCCCGCTCCCCCAGCCGGGCGGTCACGACGTCCAGACGGGCCGTGGAGCGGGGCAGCGCCCGCTGGTAGAGCAGCTCCCGGACACCGGTGAGGAAGGCGGTCCCGGCGAGGTCGCCCGCGATCATCAGCACCCCCGGGTTGAGCAGTGTCACCACCGTGGCCAGCACGTCCCCCACCCGGCGCCCGGCCTCCCGGGCCAGCGCGGCCGCCTCCGGGTGGCCGGCGGCCAGCAGGTCCCGCACGTCCGAGCCGGACGCGGCCGGCACCCCGGACTCCGCCAGCCGCCGGGCCACGGCGCCACCGCTGGCGACGGCGGCGAGACAGCCGTACGAGCCGCACCGGCAGAGCGTCTCGGAGCCCACCCGGATGTGCCCGATGTCCCCCGCGCCGCCGTCGACGCCCCGGTAGACGGAGCCGTCGACCACCACCCCGGCACCGATGCCCGTGGACACCTTCACCAGCACGAACGCCGAGCAGTCGGGGTACCCGGTGCGCTGTTCGCCGTAGGCCATGAGATTGGCGTCGTTGTCGACCAGGACCGGGACGGGGCCGGCGCCGGTGTGCTCGGTGAAGGCGCGGGAGAGGCGCCCCCGTATGTCGTAGCCGTCCCAGCCCGGCATGATCGGCGGCTGCACGACCCGGCCGGTCTCGCTGTCCACCGGGCCCGGGACCGCGAGACCGATGCCGCACACCGCGTGCGGTGGGTGCCCCGCCCCGGCCAGCAGCTCGCCGAACCAGCGCGCGAGTTCGCCCAGCACCGCCTCGGGGCCGGCCTGCACCACCAGGGTGCCCGCGCGCTCGGCGAGTATCTCGCCGGTCAGGGTGAGGACGGCCGCGCGCGCGTGCCGGGTGTCGAGGTCGGCGGCGAGGACGACCGCGTGGGAGTCGTCGAACTCCAGGGTGATGGCGGGTCGCCCGCCGAGCGACGACTCGACCGGACCCGCGGCTCCCTCGCGCAGCCAGCCCGCCCGGAACAGCCGGTCCAGGCGCTGTCCGACGGTGGCGCGGGACAGCCCGGTGGCCTGCTGGAGCGCGCCCCGAGTCACCGCCCGTCCGCTGCGCACCAGTTCGAGCAGATCGCCGGCGCCGGGCTGACTGCCACCCTTGCCGGTCCTGCCGGGCCGTCCGGTCATGCACACCCCCTTGTGTTCACCGAACCCGCATTACATAGTGGGTTCTGCGTGTTAAATAGACGTAACCCCACGGTAGCCACCGCCGGCCACCGTCAAACCCGACCGGCCGGACGTCTTCGGGGAGCCCCGAGTGGACCGCACTTCCCAGCTCACAGCCTGTTCCCCCGAGCCTGCGATCGCATACGACCGCCCGGCACCGCAACCGGCCCCGACCACGGCACCGGAACCGGCCCCGGACCCGGAGGCCACACACTTAACCGCGGCGCCGACCCCCACCCCGGACCTGTCCGGCCCGGCCGACCTGTCCGGCCCGTCCGAACCGTCGCTGCGCGCGCGGGCGGCCCAGGTGCTGGCGGCGAACTGGACGGGCGGCTCGACCGTCCCCTCCCGGAGCCTGTATCCGCACCAGTGGTCGTGGGACTCGGCGTTCGTCGCCATCGGCCTGCGCCACCTGTCTCCCCTGCGGGCGCAGACCGAACTGGAGACGCTGCTGGCGGCCCAGTGGGGCGACGGGCGCGTCCCGCACATCGTCTTCAACCCCTCCGTACCGCTCGACGCGTACTTCCCGAGCCCCGACTTCTGGCGCTCCTCGACCGCGGGGCGCGCGGCCGGCGCCCCGCGCACCGTACAGACGTCGGGCATCGTGCAGCCACCCGTGCACGCGCTGGCGGCCTGGCTGGTGCACCGCGCCGACCCCGCCCTGTCGCGGGCGCGCGGCTTCCTGGCCCGGATGTATCCCCGGCTGGCCGCCTGGCACCGCTATCTGCTGCACCGGCGGGACCTGGGCGGGGGCGGCCTGGCGTCCGTCGTGCATCCCTGGGAACAGGGGATGGACAACAGCCCCTGCTGGGACCTCCCGCTCTCCCGGGTCACCCCGGCCCCGGCCCGCACCTTCCGCCGCGCCGACCTCACCCACGGCGCGCCCGAGGACCGGCCGACCGACCTCGACTACGGGCGGTACGTGCGGCTGGCCGCGGACTACCGGGACGCCGGGTACGCCGACGGCGGCGGGCGGTTCGCCGTCGAGGACCCGGCGTTCAACGCCCTGCTCATCGCGTCCGAGCGGGCACTGGCCCGGATCGCCGAGGAGCTGGGTGCGCCCGGGACGGCCCGCCGCGCACGAGCCGGGCGGCTCACGGCGGCCCTGGTGGAACGGCTGTGGGAGCCGGCGAGCGGGATGTTCCTGTGCCGGGACCTGCGCGGCGGCGGCCTGCTGCCCGAGCGCGGTGTGTCCGGCCTGGTCCCGCTGCTGCTGCCGGAACTGCCCCGGGACGTCGCCTGCGCCCTCGTGCGCACGCTGCGCGGCCCGCACTTCGGGCTCGGCCGGTCCACGGCGCTGGTCCCGAGCTACGACCTGCTCGGCGAGGCCTTCGACCCGCACCGGTACTGGCGCGGACCCGCCTGGTTCAACACCAGCTGGCTGCTGGAGCGGGGGCTGCGGACGCACGGCGAGCGGGAACCGGCCGACGCCCTGCGCGCGGCGGTGGTCGCCCTCGCGGGGGCCACCGACTTCGCCGAGTACGTCGACCCGTACACCGGCCAGGCCTGCGGGGCGACCGGCTTCAGCTGGACCGCCGCGCTCGCACTGGACCTGCTGCACCAGCGCCGGGGCCCCACCGTGTCCCGCACGGCCACCGGCGCGTTCGACACCAGTGACAAGGGAGGGGACCGGCAATGACGGACCGGCATCATCTGCTCGTGCACGGGGCGACCTTCGCCGCCGTGGGCGACCGCGGCGACATCAGCGGGGTACGCAACGGCAGTTCCCCCGACGGGCTGTTCGTGCGGGACGCCCGGCACCTCAGCCGCTGGCAGCTCACCGTCGACGGCGCGGTGCCCGAGGTGCTCACCCCGGTCGCCGACGGCGACGCGGCCCGCTGTGTGCTGGTGCCGCGCGGGGGCCGGCGGGAGCCGCCCGGGCACACCCTCTTCCGGGAACAGGCCGTCGGCGACAGCTCGTTCGTCGAGTCCCTGCGGGTGACGAGCAACCGCCCGGCACCCACCACCGTCCGGCTCGCCCTCACCGCCGACGCCGACTTCACCGACCAGTTCGAGCTGCGTTCCGACCACCGCACCTACGTCAAGGCCGGCGCCGTGCGCTCCCGCCAGATCCTGGACGACGGCATCCAGTTCACCTACCGGCGGGCCGAATGGCGGTCCTGCACGACCATCACGGCCGAGCCCGCCCCGGACGCCGTCGAGGAGACCGGCACCGGCGCCCGCCGACTGGTGTGGACCCTGGAGCTGGAACCCCACGGCACCACCGAGCTGATGCTGCGCGTGATGGCCCGCCCGCACGGCGACCGGCGCGCCCTGCGGGTGCCGCGCTCCCCCGCCTCGGTGCACGAGCAGGTCGTCGACCTGGAGGAGCGGTTCATGGAGGGCGTCGCCTTCCCCACCGGCCGGCCGGAGCTGGCGAGGGCCTGCGCCCGCGGGCTGGCCGACCTGGCCGCGCTCCAGGTGCCCGCGGCCGGGCCGGACGGCGAGGAGCTGCGCGTCCCGGCCGCCGGCGCCCCCTGGTTCCTCACCCTGCTCGGCCGGGACGCGCTGCTCACCGCCCTGTTCGCGCTGCCGTACCGGCCCCGGTCGGCCGCGGCCACGCTGCTCGCGCTGGCCGCGACGCAGGCGACCACGACGGGCGGGGCGTCCGCCGCGCAGCCCGGCAAGATCGTGCACGAGGTGCGCCACGGCGAGCTGGCGCACTTCGGGCAGGTGCCGTTCGGGCGGTACTACGGCTCGGTCGACGCCACCCCGCTGTTCCTGATCCTGCTCGGGGCCTACGCCGAGCGGACCGGGGACACGGACCTGGCCCGGCGTCTGGAGCCGCACGCCCGGGCCGCCGTCGGCTGGATGCTGGACCACGGCGGACTGACCTCGCGCGGCTACCTCGTCTACCGCGCCGACGAGGGCGGCCTGGCCAACCAGAACTGGAAGGACTCCCCCGGCGCCATCTGCTGGGCCGACGGCACCCGGCCCACCGGGGCGGTGATGGCCGCGGGCGCCCAGGGCTACGCGTACGACGCGCTGCGCCGCACGGCCTGGGTGGCGCGCACGGCGTGGGCCGACGAGACGTACGCGGCGCTGCTGGAGCAGGCGGCCGCCGACCTCCGGGACCGCTTCCAGCGGGACTTCTGGATGCGGGAGCACTCCTTCCCGGCGCTCGCGCTCGACGGCGACGGCCGCCAGGTGGACGCGTTGGCCTCCGACGCCGGGCACCTGCTGTGGTCGGGGCTGCTGGACAAGGAGTACGGCGAGGCCGTCGGCCGGCGCCTGCTGGAGCCGGACTTCTTCTCCGGCTGGGGAGTGCGCACCCTCGCCTCCGGCCAGCCGGCGTATCACCCGCTGTCGTACCACCGCGGCTCGGTCTGGCCGCACGACAACGCGCTGATCGCGCTGGGTCTGGCCCGGTACGGGCTGCACGACGAGGCCCGTACGGTGGCGCGCGCCCTGGTGGAGGCGGCGACGGCCACCGGGCACCGGCTGCCAGAGGTCCTCGCGGGGTACGGCCGCGGTACGCATCCGGAGCCGGTGCCGTACCCGCACGCGTGCGTCCGCGAGGCCCGCTCGGCGGCGGCCCCGCTGGCCCTGCTCACCGCGGTCGGAGGGGTCTGACGGGCTTTGACCGGGCGTTTGCCCGGTGTTTGCCGAGGCCCGTGAACAGCGGACTCGGGCGAGCCGTACGGGATGGCGGCGGGCCAGGCGGGCCGTGCTTCCCCGGCCCTGCCCAGCCTCCCGGCGTGGCCCGCCACTCCGTCACGGGTCTCGCACGGAAGGACCTCCGGGTTGCCTCAGCACACGAGCACGCGCCAGTCACCGGACACACCGGAGGCGACGACCGGGGACGCCCCGAGCGAGGCGGACCCGGCCACCGCGGCGGCCCCCGGGCCGGTCACGGGCAAGCCCCCGCAGCCCCGCGCCGCCGAGCCGGCCGCGACCGGCCAGGCGGAGGGGCCCGGCACCGATGAGGTTCCGGAGCCCCGCACGGCCGGATCGGCGGCCACCGGGGAAGCCCCGGAGCCCGGCACCGACAAGGCCGACAGCACCGAAGCGGTCCCGAAGGCCGGGGCCGATGAGACTGCCCCCACCGCGGAGGCCACGAAGGCGGTCCTCTCCGAGACCGGCCCCACCGAAGAGGCGGAGAAACCGGACGTCGACGCGGCCGGCGCCGCCGCCGAGACCCCGGAGCCCGGTCCCGACAAGGCCGGCCAGAGCGGCGAGGCCCCGAAGAGGGGTGCCACAGAGGCCGGCCCCGCCGAAGAGGCAGAGAAGCCGAACGCCGACGCGACCGGCACCGCCGGTCAGGCCCCGGAGACCGAGTCCGGCGCCACCGGAGCGGCCGCACCGTCCGGGACCGACGAGGCCGCCGCTACTGGAGCGGCCGCACAACCCGGCACCGACAGGGTCGCCATCACCGGTGAGGCCGCACGGTCCGACACCGGCGACGCAGCACAGTCCACCACCGGCGGGACCGCCACCACCGCCGAAGCCACCGAGCCCGGCGCCGGCGAAGCCGATCCCACGCCCGGCCCGGAGGCCACGCAGCCGGACGTCGATGAGGCGACAGTGGCCGGTGCGGACGGAGTGCGGACCCGGTGGGCCAGGCGCGTGGGGCGCTGGCGGGAGGCGCATCCGGGGGCCGCACGCGGGCTGTCCGTGACGGTGACCGTACTGGCCGCCGCTCTGGTCGTGGCCGCGCTGGTGCTACCGAACAGCGTCGTCGGGCTGCGGCCCGTGAAGTTCGCCCGGATTCCGGCGGAGGCGGTCATCGGGGCCGCGGTGATGCTGGCCCTGCCGCGTCGGCCCCGGGTGGTGCTGGCCGCGGTGTCCGGGGCGGCGCTGGCCGCGATGACCGTGCTGAACCTGCTCGACATGGGGTTCAACCAGTACCTGGGCCGCAGCTTCAACCTCGTCCTCGACTGGAGCCTGCTCGGCGACGCGCAGTCGTACCTGGAGGACTCGCTCGGCCGTACGGCCACCCTCGTCGCCACCGCCGGTCTGATCGCCCTGGTGCTGCTGCTCTTCGTGCTGCTGGCGCTGTCCATGGTCCGGCTGAGCAACCTGCTCGCCCGGCACACCGGTACCGCCACTCGCGGCACGCTGGTCGCGGGCGTCGTGTGGATCACCTGCTCCTCGCTCGGCCTGCAGATCTCCGGCGTGCCGATCGCCTCGGACCGCACCGCCGCCGCCCTGAAGATCCAGGCCCACCGGGTGGCCGACACCCTCCGGGACGAGGCGGAGTTCCGCAAGGTCGCGAGGGTCGACGCCTTCGGGAACACCCCCGGCGCCCAACTCGTGCCCGACCTGCGCGGCAAGGACATGATCTTCACGTTCATCGAGAGCTACGGCCGCAGCGCGATCGAGGACCCGATCATCGCGCCCGGCGTCGACAAGACCCTGGACGAGCGCACCGCCGCGCTGGCCAAGGCGGGCTTCCACGCCAAGAGCGGCTGGCTGACCTCGGCGACCTACGGCGGCAGCAGTTGGCTCGGCCACTCCACCACCATGTCGGGGCTGTGGGTCAACAACCAGCAGCGCTACCGCACGGTCATGGCCAGCGACCACCTCAGCCTCACCAAGGCGTTCGAGAAGACCGGTGCCTTCGACACGGTCGGGGTCATGCCGGGTGTGCAGAAGGCATGGCCGGAGCAGAGCTTCTACGGCCTGAACAAGGTCTACAACGCCTTCGAACTCGGCTACAAGGGGCCGAAGTTCAGCTGGTCGACCATGCCGGACCAGTACGCGCTCCAGCAGTACCAGGAGCGGGTGCACAGCAAGCGGCCCGCCGACGGCAGGTCGCGCATGTCGCTGCTCATCCTCACCTCCAGCCACCAGCCCTGGGCGCCGATCCCGAAGATGGTCGGCTGGGACCAGCTCGGCGACGGCTCGATCTTCAAGGGCATCCAGGCGGCGGGGAACAAGCCGGCCGACATCATCGCCGACACCACCAGGTCCCGGCAGGAGTACGGCAAGTCGGTCCAGTACTCGGTGACCGCGCTCACCCAGTGGCTGGAGCGCTACGGCAGCAAGGACACCGTCCTGGTGTTCCTCGGCGACCACCAGCCCATCGCCCGCGTCAGCGGCAACCACGCCAGCCGTGACGTGCCGGTGGCGATCGTCGCCAAGGACCCGAAGGTCCTCGACAAGATCGACGGGTGGGGGTGGACGGACGGTCTCCGGCCCGCGCACGACGCCCCGGTGTGGAAGATGAGCTCCTTCCGCGACCGATTCCTGACGGCCTACGGCTCGACCCCGCACCCGAAGCGGGGCTGACCCGCCGGACGGCGACGGCGGGCGGCGGACGGCGCGCGGGCGGAATCAGCCCCCGGACGTGTCCAGTTCCGCTTCCTCGCCGACGCCCGCGCAGTCGTACGGGTCCTTCAGCCAGCCGTCCGGCAGCACCACACGGTTGTTGCCGGACGTACGGCCGCGGGGCCCGTCCGCGCCGGCCGGCCAGGGCTGGTCCAGGTCGAGCTCGTCGAGACCGGCCCGCAGCTCCGCCAGCGACGAGGTGATCGCGAGCCGCTTGCGCATCTCGGAGCCGACCGCGAAGCCCTTGAGGTACCAGGCAACGTGCTTGCGGAAGTCGACGACGCCCTTCGACTCGTCCCCGATCCACTCGCCGAGCAGGGTCGCGTGGCGGACCATGACAGCGGCCACCTCGCGCAGGGTCGGCCGGGCCAGGTCCTCGGTGCGCCCCTCGAAGGCGGCGACCAGGTCCGCGAACAGCCACGGCCGCCCGAGGCAGCCGCGCCCGACGACCACACCGTCGCAGCCGGTCTCCCGCACCATCCGCAGCGCGTCCTCGGCCGACCAGATGTCGCCGTTGCCGAGCACCGGGATCTCGGGCACGTGCTCCTTCAGACGGGCGATGGCGTCCCAGTCGGCCGTGCCGCCGTAGTGCTGGGCGGCCGTTCGGCCGTGCAGGGCGATCGCCGTGACGCCCTCCTCGACGGCGATGCGGCCGGCGTCGAGGTAGGTGATGTGGTCGTCGTCGATGCCCTTGCGCATCTTCATCGTGACGGGGAGGTCCCCCGCCCCGCTGACCGCCTCGCGCAGGATGGCGCGCAGCAGGTTGCGCTTGTACGGCAGGGCGGAGCCGCCGCCCTTCCGGGTCACCTTGGGGACCGGGCAGCCGAAGTTCAGGTCGATGTGGTCGGCGAGGCCCTCCTCCGCGATCATGCGGACGGCCTTGCCGACGGTCGCCGGGTCGACGCCGTAGAGCTGGATCGAGCGCGGCTGCTCGCTCGCGTCGAACCTGATCAGCTGCATGGTCTTGTCGTTGCGCTCGACCAGCGCCCGGGTGGTGATCATCTCGCTGACGAACAGGCCCTTGCCGCCGCTGAACTCCCGGCACAGGGTGCGGAAGGGCGCGTTGGTGATGCCCGCCATGGGTGCGAGCACGACGGGCGGCGCGACGGCGTGCGGGCCGATGGAGAGCGGGTGGGTCATCAGACGGCTCCGGGACGGACGTACGGCGGGAGGCAAGGACCCATTGTCCCTCACTCCCCGCCCTGCTCCGCCGGCCCCTCCCGGAACCCGGGGCGCTTGCCCCCGGCGGGCCCGGGTACAGGGGGTGGCCGGAGCGCATTCCGGGTCCCGCACACCGGCACCGGTACGGACGCGGCCACGGACACGGACACGGACACGCCGGCATCTTGTAGCGGTCATTAGTTAGATGCACTATCGAAATTCGCGTACGATGGGGCCCATGCCCGAGCTCAGCCACCGCCGACGCATGCTCGTGCTCGCGATCTGCTGCATGAGTCTGCTGATCGTGAGCCTCGACAACACCGTCCTGAACGTGGCGCTGCCCTCGATGCAGCGCGAACTGCACGCCGAGACCTCCGGCCTGCAATGGACCATCGACGCCTACACACTGGTCCTGGCCTCCCTGCTGATGCTCGCGGGCTCCACCGCCGACCGCATCGGCCGCAAGCGGATCTTCATGTCGGGCCTGGTCGTCTTCTCGCTCGGCTCCCTGCTCTGCTCCCTCGCGCCCAACCTCGAACTGCTCGTCGTCTTCCGCATGGTCCAGGCGATCGGCGGCTCGATGCTCAACCCGGTCGCCATGTCGATCATCACCAACACCTTCACCGACTCCCGTGAGCGCGCCCGCGCCATCGGTGTCTGGGGCGCGGTGGTCGGCATCTCCATGGCGGCCGGTCCGCTGGTCGGCGGCCTGCTGGTGGAGTCGGTCGGCTGGCGCTCCATCTTCTGGGTCAACCTCCCGGTCGGCCTCGCGGCCCTGCTGCTCACGCTGCGGTTCGTGCCGGAGTCCCGCGCCCCGAAGGCCCGCCGCCCCGATCCGGTCGGCCAGCTGCTGGTGATCGCCCTGTTCGGCTCACTGACGTACGCGATCATCGAGGCGCCGGACGCCGGACTCGGCACCGTGGCCCCCTTCGGCGCGGTGGCGGTCGTGGCCCTGCTCGCCCTGCTCTGGTACGAGCCCCGACGCGACGAGCCCCTGATCGACCTGCGCTTCTTCCACTCCGCCCCGTTCAGTGGCGCGACCGTGATCGCGGTCAGCGCGTTCGCGGCCCTCGGCGGCTTCCTGTTCCTGTCCACGCTGTACCTGCAGAACGTGCGCGGCCTCGACGCGCTGCACGCGGGCCTGTGGATGCTGCCCATGGCCGCGCCCGCGTTCGTGTGCGCGCCGCTGTCCGGACGCCTGGTGGGCAGCCGGGGGCCGCGGCTGCCGCTGGTGCTGGCCGGTGCCGCGATGACCGCGAGCGGGGTGCTGTTCGCGGCCTTCGAGGCGGAGACCTCCAACGCCACCCTGTTCGTCGGCTACATGCTGTTCGGCATCGGCTTCGGCTTCGTGAACGCCCCGATCACCAACACGGCGGTCTCCGGGATGCCGCGGGCCCAGGCTGGTGTCGCGGCCGCGGTCGCCTCCACCAGCAGGCAGCTGGGGCAGTCACTGGGCGTGGCGGTCGTCGGGGCGGTGCTCGCCTCCGGAGTGGGGTCGTCGCCCTACAGGGACGCGTTCGTGTCGGCCGCCAGGCCGGGATGGTGGATCCTCACCGCGTGCGGGCTGGCCGTGCTGGTCCTCGGCTTCGTCTCCAGCGGGCGCTGGGCCCGGCGGACCGCCGAGCGCACGGCGGACCGGCTGGAGTCGGCGAAGGTCCGCGAGGTCGTGGGAGCCTCCGGGCGCGCCTGACACCGGGCGCCTGCCCCGGGACGCCGACCCGGGGTGCCCGTCCCGGGGGCCGCCTGTCCGCGGGGTGCCGAGCCGGGGTGCCCGTTCCGGGGGCCGCCTGTCCGCGGGGTGCCGAGCCGGCGGCTCCTGACCCGAAGGAAGTTTTTCAGGGGCCCCCTCAGGGGCGCCCCTGACCTGCCAGTGCCTTCTCGTGCAGCTTCTCCAGGCGCCGGCGGGTCTCCTCGTTGCGCGGGGTGTACGTCACCATCCGCGGCCCGGCGTCCGGGCCCAGCCACAGGTCGGTGTGCTCCAGCGTCAGATGCCCCACGTAGGGGTTGAGGAACTCCTTGATCTTGGTGCGGTGGCCGACGACCTCGTACCGCTCCCAGTTCTCGCGGAACTCCGCCGACTCCGTCTGCAGCCGCTTGACCAGCATCTTCCAGGCGGGCTCGCCGAGGTGGCCGGCCAGCGAGGCGCGCAGCCGGGCGGCCATCAGGCGCATGGTCTCGTCGAGGTGGACGATGGCCGCGCGCCAGTCGCTGTTGGTGTACACGAGGAGCATGCAGTTGCGGTCCTCGGGCGGGACGGCGTCCAGGTCGCCGAGCAGCAGGCCGTAGGTGCGGTTGTAGGCGAGGATGTCGTACCGGCTGTTCTGGATGCAGGCCGGGACCGGCTCCAGTGCTCGGAGCATCTCGCGCAGGGCCGGGGTCACGCTGGGGCAGTCGGCGGCCGGGCTCGGATCGGCGGCGCCGGCCAACTGGAAGAGGTGGGCTCGTTCGCCCGCGTCCAGCATCAGGGTGCGGGCCAGGGCGTCCAGGACCTGCACGGACACCTGGATGTTGCGGGCCTGTTCGAGCCAGGTGTACCAGGTGACACCGACCGCGGAGAGCTGGGCGACCTCCTCCCGGCGCAGTCCGGGGGTGCGCCGCCGGGCACCCCGGGGCAGCCCGACCTGCTCGGGCGTGATCCGCTCACGCCGGCTGCGCAGGAAGGCGGCCAGCTCGTGCCGCCGGATCTCCGCGCCCCGCGCGGTCGGGCCGGTCGGCGGCGTCGGGCCGGCCGGCGCGGTCGGCGGGGCGGCGGTCCGCTGGACGGTGGTCGTCATGGCTCCAGGGTGCCCCGTGGCGGATCCTGTTGCCAGGTAGTTCTTGTACCAGGACAAGGACACTCTGGTACCCGCCTGAGGGTGCGCGCAGGCTCGGGGGCATGACACAGACCGTCACCACCTCCGCGGTCCGCGCCCGGGCGTCCTCGCCCGTGCTGAGCGGGCCCGGGCTGTTCACCGTTCTGCTGGCGGCCGCGCTGCCGCTGGTCGACTTCTTCATCGTCAACGTCGCCCTGCCCACCATCGGTGCCGATCTCGCCGCGGGCGAGGCCGTGCTGGAGCTGGTCGTGGCCGGGTACGGGGTCGCCTACGCCGTGCTGCTCGTGCTCGGCGGGCGGCTCGGGGACCTGTTCGGCCGGCGGCGGCTGTTCCTCGCCGGCATGGCCGCCTTCGGGCTGACCTCGCTGGCCTGCGGGCTCGCGCCCGGCGCCTGGTGGCTGGTGGGCGCGCGGGCCGCGCAGGGTGCGTCGGCCGCGGCGATGCTGCCGCAGGTGCTCGCCACCATCCAGGCCACGACCAGCGGCGGCCGCCGGGCCCGGGCGATGAGCCTGTACGGCGCCACCGCCGGCCTGTCCATGGTGGCCGGGCAGATCCTGGGCGGCGTGCTGGTCGCCGCCGACCTCGCCGGGACCGGCTGGCGGGCGATCTTCCTGGTCAATGTGCCGGTCGTGCTGCTGGGTCTGGTGCTGGCCGTGCGGTTCGTTCCGGAGACCCGCTCCCCGCGTCCGGAGCCCGTCGACGGGCCCGGCACCGTCCTGCTCGCGGTGTCCCTGCTGACGCTGCTCGCGCCGCTGACCGAGGGCCGGGCCGCCGGCTGGCCGCTGTGGACGTGGCTGTCCCTGGCCGCGTTCCCCCTCGCGGCGGCCGCCTTTTACGCGGTGGAGCGGCGGGCGGACCGGCAGGGGCGCACCCCGCTGGTGCCACCGAGCCTGTTCGCGCTGGCGTCACTGCGCCGGGGACTGATGCTGATCCTCCCGTTCTCCGTCGGCTTCAGCGGGTTCATGTTCGTGATCGCGCTGGCGTTGCAGCGGGGCGCCGGGCTCGGACCGGTGCCGGCGGGGCTCGCGCTCGCGCCGATGGCGGTGGCGTTCCTCTTCGTCTCCCTGGCCGGGCCGCGGCTGATCGCCCGGTACGGAACCCGGGTGCTCACCGCCGGTGCCGTGGTGCAGGGCGCGGGCGTGCTGCTGATCGTGCTGGCAGCCTGGCGGGACTGGCCGCACCTGGGCTTCGGTCCGCTGCTGCCGGGCGTGACCGTCGCGGGGGCCGGGCAGGCGCTGCAACTCCCCAACCTGATGCGGATCGTGATGTCCGAGGTGCCGCCGGCCCGGGCCGGGGTCGGCAGCGGTGTGATGGTCACCACCCAGCAGTCCGCGCTCGCCCTCGGGGTGGCCACCCTCGGCACCCTCTTCCTGGCCCTCGTACCGCACCAGGGCATGCGGGACGCGCTGGTCGTCACGCTGCTGGCGCAGCTGGCGGGGGTGGTGCTGACCGGCCTGCTCAGCCTGCGGCTGCCGCGCACGGTCGGCTGAGCCGGCCGGTCCCGGGGCACGGCTTGGACAACTCGCCGCGAAGGACCCCCCGTTGATGTTGAACCTGCTGCACACTCCTTGCGGTCGGGTCTGCCGGACGTGGGGAGGCGTCATGCCGCGGGACATCAGCACGAGCAAGGTCAGCCGCTGGGACGGGCACGGCCGGGAGCACGTCGTCCGGGTGCAGCGCACGGGTGTGCAGCGCACGATCAGATGCGACACCTGCGGCTGGCGCCGCAATGCCCAGTTCCTGCCCTGGCTGAAGGCCGAGGAGCACCTGGCCGAGGCCCACCAGGCGACGGTGGACCCGGCGGCCACCCGCCAGCCGTCCCGCTGACAGCCGGCACGGTCCCGACCCGCCGCAGCGTCGAGTGACGTCGGCTGAGCCGCGACCGGCACCGGGACCAGGACGGGGACGGCTTCGGCCCACGCCGGCCGTCGCGCCGACGCGCGGAGCCCGGCGGTTCACCGTGCGACGTCGGCCTACGCCTTCAGGCCGCGCACCAGCAGCTCGACGACCGCCTCGAACTCCGTCCGGATGCCGGGCTGCTGCCACTCCCGGGCGTAGCACGGGTCGTGGAAGCGGCCGGTGGCCTGGAAGACGGCGCGGGCCGCCGCGGCCGGGTCGGGGGTGGTGAAGGAGCCCGCCCCGGCGCCCGCCTCGATGATCCTGGCGAGCTGGGCGGTGAGGTCGGTGACGTGCTCGCCGACCACCCCGCCGTTCTCGTCGGTCAGCACCGTGTAGGTCGCGAACAGCTCCGGGTCGTCGCCCGCCTTGTGCCGCTTGGCCTCGAACAGGGCCGCCAGCCAGGCCCGCAGCCGGTCCTCGGCGGCGTCGTCACCGGCGGCGATGCCGGCGAGCCGCTCCGACGTACGGTCCAGCCACCGCTTGGTCACCGCCTCGCGCAGCGCCGCCTTGGTGCGGAAGTGCCGGTAGACACTGCCGTGACTGACCCCGAGCGAGCGGGCCACGTCGACCACGGTGGCCTTGGCCGGGCCGTGGCGGCGCAGCACCTCCTCGGTCGCTTCGAGGATGCGCTCGGCGGTCAGGGTCTCGGTGGTCGGTGCCATGCCATAGACCGTACCCGGGGGCGTGGTCAGTGCTCGCTGTCGAGGTGTGCCATCTGTGCCGCCGGGTAGCGGTCGCCGGCCGCCGCGTCGGCGGGGACGGCCTCCTCGACGGCGGCGAGGTCGGCCTCGTCCAGGGTGATGTCCGCGGCGCCCAGCGCCTCGCCCAGCCGGTCACGGGTGCGGGCGCCGACGAGCGGCACGATGTCCTCGCCGCGGGAGAGGACCCAGGCGATGGCGATCTGCGCGACGCTCACGCCCTTCTTCTCGGCGATGGTGCGCAACGCCTCGACCAGCGCCAGGTTGTGTCGCAGGTTCTCGCCCTGGAAGCGGGGCGAGTGGGCACGGAAGTCGTTGGCGGCCAGCTTGCGGTCCTGGGAGAAGTGGCCGGAGATCAGACCGCGGGACAGGACGCCGTACGCGGTGATGCCGATGCCCAGCTCACGGGTGGTCGGCAGGATGTCCCGCTCGATGCCGCGCGAGATGAGCGAGTACTCGATCTGCAGATCGGCGATCGGGGCGGTGGCGGCCGCCCGGCGGATGGTCTCGGCGCCGACCTCGCTCAGGCCGACATGCCGGACGTACCCCTTCTCGATCAGTTCGCTGATGGCACCGACGGTCTCCTCGATCGGCACGTCCGGGTCGAGTCTGGCGATGCGGTAGACGTCGATGTGGTCGACGCCGAGGCGCTGAAGGGAGTAGGCGGCGAAGTTCTTCACGGCGGCAGGGCGGCCGTCGTAGCCGGACCAGTTGCCGTCCGGGTCGCGCAGGGCGCCGAACTTCACGCTGAGCAGGGCCTTGTCGCGCAGGGCGGCGGGCGCGGCGCGCAGGGCCTCGCCGATCAGCATCTCGTTGTGCCCCATGGCGTAGAAGTCGCCGGTGTCCAGCAGGGTGACGCCCGCTTCGAGGGCGGCGTGGACGGTGGCGACGGACTCCGCGCGGTCGGCGTCGCCGTACAGCGCGGACATGCCCATGCAGCCGAGGCCGAGGGCGGAGACCTGGGGGCCGGTGGTTCCGAGGGTTCGGGTTCGGATCGTCATGTCGTCCACTCTGCCATGACAGATGACAGATTTCAATATCTGTCATCTGTCATCTGTCATTCGCCAGCCGCCCCCCGGGCGCACCGCACAGCCAATCGGGACTTGGTCCAGACCTATTGACGAGAGGTCTGGACCACCTGCACTGTCGAATCAGCACTGTCATGCCTACGTCACCTCACCGCACCCCCCACCGGGAGGCCCCGCATGCTCCGCCGCACGCTGCGTCTGCTCACCGCCGCGCTCACCACGGCCGTCCTCGCTCCGCTCGCGATCGCCATCGCCCCCACCGCCTCCGCCGCCGACACCTGCGCCGTGAAGCCGCGCCCGGCCGGCAAGGTGCTCCAGGGCTACTGGGAGAACTGGGACGGCTCCGCCAACGGCGTCCACCCGCCCTTCGGCTGGACCCCGATCACCGATTCCCGGATACCCGCCCACGGCTACAACGTGGTCGACGCGGCCTTCCCGGTCATCCGCTCGGACGGGACGGCCCTGTGGGAGGACGGCATGGACAGCGGGGTGAAGGTGGCCACGCCCGCCGAGATGTGCGCGGCCAAGGCGTCGGGCCAGACGATCCTGCTGTCCATCGGCGGCGCGGCGGCCGGCATCGACCTCTCCTCCAGCGCGGTCGCCGACCGGTTCGTGGCGACGATCGTCCCGATCCTGAAGAAGTACAACTTCGACGGCATCGACATCGACATCGAGACCGGCCTGGTGGGCAGCGGCAGCATCACCCAACTGTCCACGTCCCAGGCCAACCTGGTCCGCATCATCGACGGCGTCCTCGACCGGATGCCGGCCGGTTTCGGCCTGACGATGGCGCCGGAGACCGCCTACGTGACCGGCGGCAGCATCACCTACGGCTCGATCTGGGGCGCCTACCTGCCGATCGTGAAGAAGTACGCGGACAACGGCCGGCTGTGGTGGCTGAACATGCAGTACTACAACGGCAGCATGTACGGCTGCTCCGGCGACTCGTACTCGGCCGGCACCGTGCAGGGCTTCACCGCCCAGACCGACTGCCTCGCCAAGGGGCTCGTCGTGCAGGGCACGACCGTGCGGGTGCCCTACGACAAGCAGGTGCCGGGCCTGCCCGCACAGTCGGGCGCGGGCGGCGGCTACATGTCACCGTCCCTGGTGTCCCAGGCGTGGAAGCACTACGGCGGCGCGCTCAAGGGCCTGATGACCTGGTCGGTCAACTGGGACGGATCGAAGAACTGGACCTTCGGCGACAACGTCCGGACGCTGCAGGGACGTTGAGCGTGCGGTAGGGGCGCGGGCGGGGACCCCCGCGCCCCGGACGCTGTTGGGGGGGGGGGGGGGGGGGGGGGGCGGGGGGGGGCCCCCCCCCCCCCCGGCCCACCCTCCCCTGACCAGAGGTCAGCACCGGTTCCCGGCTCCGGGCCCGTTCCGTTGGACACCGCTGCGTGGTGCCCGGAGAATGGGAACTGTCGGCGAGCAGTCCTCAGGCGGCGCCTGCCGCCGGCCCCGCGGTGCTCTCGCGCCGCCGGAGGAGGCCCGCCATGAGCGTCCGTATCGCCACCTTCAACATGGAGAACGTGTTCCGCCGGCCCACGGCCTTCCGCCTCGCGGATACGGCGAAGCGCGAGGAAGTCCTCGGTGACTTCGCCAAGTTGGTCACCCTCCTGGACCTGCCGGTGTATCAGGAGGGCGACAAGAAGGAGATCGCCCGGATCATCGAGAAGCACCGGGCGTACGCCATCGACCCGCAGGACCCTCCGCCGATCTACGTCAACCAGTCCCGTCCCGGCAAGGGCTCCGGGCTGTTCCGGACGTCCGGGACCGGGAAGAACACCAAGGTCGAGGTCACCGCGGACGGCCGTACCGGTTGGGCCGGCTGGGCCGAGCTGGGGCAGGACGACCTCCACCTGGACGTCGTGCGCAACACCGGCCGGGTGGTCTCGGAGGTCGACGCCGACATCCTGCTCACCGTGGAGGTCGAGGACCGGCTCACCCTGGAGCGCTTCAACACCCAGGTGCTGGCCGGGGCGCTCGGCAGACGCCCGTACCCGTACAACCTGCTGATCGACGGCAACGACCCCCGGGGCATCGACATCGGGATCCTCAGCCGCCACCCGATCACGTCCGTGCGGACGCACCTCTTCGACACCGGCCCGGAGCACCCCGACGAGCGCCTCTTCAGCCGGGACTGCCCCGAGTTCGAGATCCGGCTCGACGGGTCGCCCCTGGTGGTCCTCGGCAACCACCTCAAGAGCAAGTTCAACGACGACCCGGAGCTGCGGCTGGCCCAGGCGAGGCGGGTCGTGGAGATCTACCGCGCCGCCTCGGAGCGCACCCCGCACGTCCTGGTCGCCGGAGACCTCAATGACGACCCGACCAGCGCGGCGGCCGAGGAACTGCGGGACACCGGGCTGCGGGACGTCATGAGCCACCCGTCCTACCACGGCGAGCCCGGCACCCACGGGGACTGCCGCAGCGAGCGCGACAAGATCGACTACGTGCTGCTGCCTCCGTCGCTCTGGCCCCAGGTGCAGCACGTCGGGCTGGAGACCCGGGGACTCTTCGCGCCGCCGGGCATCAAGTCGTTCGACACCGTCACGTCGAAGACGGACGCGGCGTCCGACCACGCGGCGCTCTACGTGGACCTGGACCTCTGAGACACGACGGTGGGGGGGGGCCGCCGGGGGGGGGGGCGGGGCCGGGGGGGGGGGGCCCGGGGGGGGGGGCCGCCGCCCCCGGGCGGGGGGGGGCGCCCCCGGC
>NZ_JAJSZC010000011.1:0-15055 GCF_036815105.1 Streptomyces sp. IBSBF 3136 | reverse complement strand
CGGGGCGCTCTTGGGGGAGGTGGACGAGCGCGCCGGGGGGGGGGGGGCCCCCCGGGGGGGGGGCCCCCCCCCACCGGTGAGGCTGTGGGTCAGGCGCCGATCAGGCGGCTGGCCAGGTAGCCCTCGATCTGGTCGAGCGAGACACGCTCCTGCTTCATCGAGTCACGCTCACGGACGGTCACCGCGTTGTCCTCGAGCGTGTCGAAGTCGACGGTCACGCAGAACGGCGTGCCGATCTCGTCCTGGCGGCGGTAGCGGCGGCCGATGGCACCGGCGTCGTCGAACTCGATGTTCCAGTGCTGGCGCAGCGCCTGGGCGAGGCCCTTGGCCTTCGGGGACAGCTCCGGGTTGCGGGACAGCGGGAGCACCGCCACCTTCACCGGGGCCAGCCGGTGGTCGAGGCGCAGCACCGTGCGCTTCTCCATCTTGCCCTTGGCGTTGGGCGCCTCGTCCTCGACGTAGGCGTCGAGCAGGAAGGCCAGCATGGTGCGGCCGACACCCGCCGCCGGCTCGATGACGTACGGCGTCCAGCGCTCCTGGGCCTCCTGGTCGAAGTAGGAGAGGTCCTGGCCGGAGGCCTTGGAGTGGGCACCGAGGTCGTAGTCGGTGCGGTTGGCCACACCCTCGAGCTCGCCCCACTCGCTGCCGCCGAACTGGAAGCGGTACTCGATGTCGGCGGTGCGCTTGGAGTAGTGGGAGAGCTTCTCCTTCGGGTGCTCGTACCAGCGCATGTTCTCGGTACGCAGGCCGAGGCCCGTGTACCAGTTCCAGCGCTGCTCCATCCAGTACTCCTGCCACTTCTCGTCCTCGCCCGGCTTGACGAAGAACTCCATCTCCATCTGCTCGAACTCGCGGGTGCGGAAGATGAAGTTGCCGGGCGTGATCTCGTTGCGGAAGGACTTGCCCATCTGGGCGATGCCGAACGGCGGCTTGCGGCGCGAGGTGGTCTGCACCTGAGCGAAGTTGGTGAAGATGCCCTGGGCGGTCTCCGGGCGCAGGTAGGCGACGGAGCCGCTGTCCTGGGTCGGGCCGAGGTGCGTCGACAGCAGACCCGAGAACTGCTTGGGCTCGGTGAACTGGCCCTTGTTGCCGCAGTTCGGGCAGTTGATGTCGGCGAGGCCGTTCGCCGGGGCGTGGCCCTTCTTCTCCTCGTACGCCTCTTCCAGGTGGTCCGCGCGGAACCGCTTGTGGCACGAGGTGCACTCGGTCAGCGGGTCAGTGAAGGTGGCGACGTGGCCGGAGGCGACCCAGACCTCGGGGGCCAGGATGACGGACGAGTCGATACCGACCACGTCCTCGCGCGACGTCACCATGTAACGCCACCACTGGCGCTTGATGTTCTCCTTGAGCTCGACACCCAGCGGTCCGTAGTCCCAGGCGGCACGCTGGCCGCCGTAGATCTCACTGCAGGGGAAAACGAAGCCACGGCGCTTGCTCAGGCTGACGATGGTGTCGATCTTGTCGGCGGCCACGGTGCTCTCTTCATTACGACGACGGGCGTTGAAGCGAGATGCTTCCAGCGAATGATTCAGGTTACCGGCGCAGGCTCCCTCACGGCCAAATCGGCCCCCGCCTACGGGCCCCCAACAGCATTGTTGACAACGGTTTCCATTTTTGTTGAAAATGACTGTCATGAACGTAAGTCGACGCCTCATACCCCGGTCCGCGCTCGCCGCCGCCGTCGCGTTCGGCCTGGCCGCGCTGTCCGCGTGCTCCACCGACGGCGTCGCCGGGGGAAACCCGGGCAGCACGAGCAAGTTCGACGTCGTCGCGTCGTTCTACCCGATGGCCTTCCTCGCCCAGCGGATCGGCGGGAGCCACGTCCACGTCACCACGCTCACCACTCCCGGGCAGGAACCGCACGACCTGGAGATCAGCCCCCGGCAGATCGCCCTGCTCGAGGAGTCCGACGCGGTCCTCTACCTGAAGAACCTCCAGCCCTCGGTCGACGACGCGGTGGCCCAGTCCCCGGTCGGCACGAAGATCGACGCGGCCTCGCTGACCACCCTGGAGCAGCACGGCGACGAGGTCGGCGGGCACGCGGCCGCGCACGACACCCACGAGGACGCCGAGGCACCGGGCATGGACCCGCACATCTGGCTCGACGCGGTGCGCTACGCCCAGGTCGCCGAGGGCGTCGGCAAGGCCTTCGAGAAGGCCGACCCCGGCCACGCGGCCGACTACCGGAAGAACACCGCCACCCTGGTCAAGCGTCTCGACGACCTGAACACCCGCTTCGAGGACGGCCTCAGGCACACGCGGACCAGGGTCTTCGTCACCACGCACGCCGCCTTCGGCTACCTCGCCGAGCGCTACGGCCTCACCGAGGAGGCCATCACCGGCCTCGACCCCGAGTCGGAGCCCAGCGCCGCGCGCGTGCGGGACCTGCAGGAGATGGCCAAGAGCGACGACGTCTCCACCGTCTTCTACGAGACGCTCGTCAGCGACCGGACGGCGAAGACCGTCGCGGGCGACTCGGGCCTGCGGACCGACGTGCTGGACCCGATCGAGGGCATCACCGCGAAGTCCCGCGGCAGGGACTACTTCACCGTCCAGGAAGCGAACCTGAAGGCGCTCCAGCGGGCCCTGGGCGCCAAGTGACCGGCACGGAGGACGAGATCATGGGCGAACCCGTCATCACGATGCGCAAGGTGACCGCGGAACTCGGCTCGCGGCCGGTGCTGCGCGGCATCGACCTGACCGTGCGCGCCGGCGAGGTCGTCGCGCTGCTCGGCGCGAACGGCTCCGGCAAGTCGACGGCCGTGCGCACCCTCATCGGCCAGGTGCCGGCCGGCTCCGGCACGATCGAGCTGTTCGGCACGCCGCGCCGGAGCTTCCGGGACTGGGCCCGCGTGGGGTACGTGCCCCAGCGCACCAGCGCCGCCGGCGGGGTCCCGGCCACGGTGGCCGAGATCGTCGCCTCGGGGCGCCTGGCCCGCACCCGCTTCCGCGTCTTCCGCGGGGCCGACCGGGAGGCCGTGCACCGCGCGCTGGACCTGGTCGGCATGGCGGACCGCGCCAAGGACCCGGTCACCGCGCTCTCCGGCGGCCAGCACCAGCGGGTGCTGATCGCCCGCGCCCTGGTCTCCGAACCCGAACTGCTGATCATGGACGAGCCGATGGCCGGCGTCGACCTGGCCAGCCAGGAGGTGCTGGCGGCCACCCTGCGGGAGCAGGTCGCCCAGGGCACCACCGTCCTGGTCGTCCTGCACGAACTGGGCCCGCTGGAGCCGCTGATCGACCGGGCGGTCGTCCTGCGCGACGGCTGCGTGCTGCACGACGGTCCGCCCCCGCGCGCGGTCGGACAGCACGCCCTGCCCGGCCACGACCATGTGCACCCGCACGCACCCGCGGGCGCCGAACCGATCCGCACGGGACTGCTGAGCTGATGGAACTCCTGAACTACGCCTTCATGCAGCGGGCGCTGCTCGCCGCCGTCCTGGTCGGCATCACCGCGCCCGCCATCGGCATCTACCTGGTCCAGCGCCGTCAGCCGCTGATGGGCGACGGCATCGGGCACGTGGCGATGACCGGCGTCGGCCTGGGCTTCCTGCTGCACGCCTCGCCGGTGTGGATGGCCACGGCCGTCTCCGTCCTCGGCTCCGTCCTGATGGAGCTGATCCGCTGGTACGGCAGGACGCGCGGTGACATCGCCCTCGCCATGCTCTTCTACGGCGGCATGGCCGGGGGCGTGATGTTCGTGAACCTCGCGCCGGGCGGCTCCACCGCCAACCTGACGTCGTACCTGTTCGGCTCGCTGTCGACGGTCGCGCCCGCCGACGTGACCGCGATCATGGTGCTCGCCGCGTTCGTGGTCCTCGTCACCCTCGGGTTGCGCCGCCAGTTGTTCGCGGTCAGCCAGGACGAGGAGTTCGCGCGGGTCACCGGGCTGCCGGTGCGCGCCCTGAACCTGCTCACCGCGGTCACCGCGGCGGTCACGGTCACGGTCGCGATGCGGGTGGTCGGCCTGATCCTGGTCTCCGCGCTCATGGTCGTGCCGGTCGCCGCCGCGCAGCAGCTCACCCGGAGCTTCGCCGCGACCTTCGCGATCGCCGTCGCCCTCGGCGTCACCGTGTCGATCGGCGGCACGGTCACCTCGTTCTACCAGGACGTCCCGCCGGGCGCGACGATCGTCCTGCTGACCATCGGAGCGTTCGGCGTGCTCAGCGCGCTGGCCACTCCCCTGGCCCGGCGACGCGCCCGCGCGGCCGCCGCGGCCCGGCCGGCGGGCGACCCCGCCGAGTGCTCGATTCCGGCCACGCGGGAGGCCGGCGACGAGGTCGGCGTCTGACCGCCCGCAGGTCGGGCTGGCACAATGGCCCGGGCAGGCGCAGACGTGAGGAGACAACGGTGACGACCGCTGGACCGCCCGTGAGGGGCCGCTCCACCCGGCAGCGTGCGGCTGTGGCGGCGGCCCTCGACGAGGTCGACGAGTTCCGCAGCGCACAGGAACTGCACGACATGCTCAGGCACAAGGGCGACTCCGTCGGGCTGACCACGGTCTACCGCACCCTGCAGTCCCTCGCCGACGCCGGTGAGGTCGACGTCCTGCGCACCTCCGAGGGCGAATCCGTCTACCGCCGCTGCTCCACCGGCGAGCACCACCACCACCTCGTCTGCCGCTCCTGTGGCAAGGCGGTCGAGGTGGAGGGCCCCGCGGTGGAGAAGTGGGCCGAGGCGATCGCGGCGGAGCACGGCTTCGTCAACGTGGCGCACACGGTGGAGATCTTCGGCACGTGCGCGGAGTGCGCCGCGGGCTGAGCCGCGGCTCAGCGGCGCCCGAAGCAGCGCTCCAGTTCGTCCAGGTCGTAGAAGAAGCTGTGCTTCGCGACGGGGCGGCAGCCGGTCCTGAAGGCCGTCTCCTTCTCGTTGTAGAGCATGCGCACCAGGTAGCGGTCGCCCTTGCGGAACACGTCCCACTGGATGTTCGCGCCCAGCGGGGAGACGGACGCGCCCCGCCAGGGGTTGTCGGCCCAGTTGTACGGCTCCCCCGGCCTGGCCGGTTCCGTGCTGCCGGGCAGGCCCATCAGGGCGGCCAGCGGGATGATCTCCTCGGCGTGAGTGAAGCGCAGCTCGGCGCCGAGCTCGCTGGTGCCGGCCCGCTCGGCCTCGGCCTGGTCGAAGAAGTCGTCCAGCAGGACGCCGGCCATGCGGTAGGTGATGTCGCTGTCGGCGAAGCCGGGGCCCTTCTCGTAGAAGTCCTCGGCGTCGCTCAGGTACCCGAACCAGGCGGCGTCGGAGCGGGAGACGAACCGCTCCATGCCCCAGCCCCGTCCGTCCGGGCTCTCCTCGCTCATGGCCGGAGCGATGGCGTACAGGTTGTAGACCGCCCGGGCGGCGCCGACCTGGTCGGGTATCCGGTCGACGAAGTCGTCCTCGAAGATCCCGTGCAGCACACGGTGCGCGGCCCGCTCCGTCCCCGGCTGGTCGGTGACGGCCTTCAGGGTGTCCTTGAGGCGCTGGTCGTGCGCGAGGTAGTCACGGTAGGCGGCGCCGCCCGCCGCCTTGTGGAAGTAGAGCAGGTCCTTGTCGGTGCGGGTGGGCCCGATCAGCGGCTTCAGCGCCGGGTCGGCGTCGGCGAGCGCGCCCGCGAACACGTCACCACTGTCGACGGCCCGCCCCTGGCCGGAGCTGACCACGTCGATCTTCTCGCCGTTCGCGGCGATCCTCCCGAACAGGGACGGCAGCCGCCGCTCCAGGCGCACGGCCGTGTCCCGCAGCTCCTGCCTGCCACGGGCGCTGAGGCTGCCGTAGCCCACCTTCTCCATGGCGGCCCGCAGTGCGCGGACCGCCGGCCCGAACTCCTCGCCGCGGCGGGTGAGTTCGCCGTCAGCCTGGGCCTTGTCCCACAGCGCGAGGATCAGGTCGCCGTCCTCGCTGTCGGTCGCCGCGCGGGAGCCGTGCCGGGACACGTTCTCGGTGAAGACGGGAACGAAGCCGGCCGGCGCCTTCTGGTAGTCCCGCGGGCTCTGCTGCGGCGCGTAGGGCGCCTTGGTGCCGTAGCTCTGGCGCTGCGCGGGGCTGTCGGCCGCGTGGGCGGGCAACGCGGTGAGCAGCAGGGCGCCGAGGGTGAGGAGAGAGGTGGTGAGGCGTCTCATGATCCACATCCTGGGCGTGCCCGGTGAACCCCCGGCGGCTACGAGGTGGAATCACCCCTCATGGCGGCCTCCATGGCGATGAGCTCCTCGTTCGGGACCGCACCGCCGAAGCGCCGGTCGCGGGAGGCGAACTCGACGCAGGCCCGCCACAGGTCGCGGCGGTCGAAGTCCGGCCACAGCACGTCCTGGAAGACCATCTCGGCGTACGCGCTCTGCCAGAGCAGGTAGTTGGAGGTGCGCTGCTCGCCGCTGGGGCGCAGGAACAGGTCGACGTCCGGCATGTCCGGGTAGTACATGTACTTCTGGAGCGTCTTCTCGTTGACCTTGGACGGGTCGAGGCGGCCCGCCTTCACGTCCTCCGCGAGCGCCTGCGCGGCGTCGGCGATCTCCGCGCGACCGCCGTAGTTCATGCAGAAGTACAGGGTGAGCAGGTCGTTGTCCTTGGTCTGTTCCTGGGCGACCTGGAGTTCCTTGGCGACCGACTTCCACAGCTTGGGCATCCGGCCGACCCAGCGCACCCGGATCCCCAGCGCGTCGAGCTGGTCGCGGGTCTTGCGGATGAAGTCGCGGTTGAAGTTCATCAGGAAGCGGACCTCGTCGGGCGAGCGCTTCCAGTTCTCGGTGGAGAAGGCGTACAGGGAGATGTTGCGGACGCCGACCTCGATGGAGCCCTGGAGCACGTCGAGGACGCGCTCGGCGCCGACCTTGTGGCCCTCGGTGCGGGGCAGCCCGCGCTCCTTGGCCCAGCGGCCGTTGCCGTCCATGACGATCGCCACATGGTTCGGGACCAGCTCGCCCGGGAGCTTCGGCGCGCGGGCACCGGACGGGTGCGGCTCCGGCGACCTGTACTCGCGGCGCTGGCGCCCCAGGATCCCGCGTACGACCATGAGCTTCTCGTCTCCCTCTGCTTGCGGTGCTACTTCTCGACGTACCTGAGCGAGCGCAGCCCGCGCTCCAGGTGCCAGTGCAGGTAGGCGGACACCAGCCCGCTGCCCTCCCGGACGTGACGCGCCTCGGACGCGTCCGCCGTCTCCCAGTCTCCCGTAAGCAGGGCGCCGAGCAGTACCAGGGTCTGCGGGGAGGGTACGACACTGCCGGGCACCCGGCAGTCGACGCAGACCGAGCCGCCGGAGGCGACGGAGAAGAACCGGTTGGGTCCGGGCATGCCGCACTTCGCGCAGTCGCCGAAGCTCGGCGCGTAGCCGTTGACGGCGAGCGAGCGCAGCAGGAAGGCGTCCAGCACCAGGTGGGGGGCGTGCTCGCCGCGGGCGAGGGTCCGCAGGGCGCCGACGAGCAGCAGGTACTGCTGGACGGCGGGTTCGCCCTCGTGGTCGGTGAACCGCTCGGCGGTCTCCAGCATGGCGGTGCCGGCCGTGTACCGGGCGTAGTCGGTCACGATCCCGCCGCCGTACGGCGCGATGGTCTCGCTCTGCGTGCACAGCGGCAGCCCGCGTCCGACCAGCTCGCTGCCACGCGCGAAGAACTGCACGTCGACGTGGGAGAACGGTTCGAGGCGGGCCCCGAACTTCGACTTGGTGCGCCGCACGCCACGGGCCACGGCGCGTACCCGTCCGTGACCACGTGTGAGCATGGTGATGATCCGGTCCGCCTCGCCCAGCTTCTGGGTGCGCAGCACGATGCCGTCGTCGCGGAACAGACTCATGGGCCCATTCTCCCGTACGGATCCCGCGCGCGGGGCCGGGGTGGCGGATGCCGCACGGATCCCGCGTGCCGGCCGGGGTGGCGGAGTGTTGTCCCGCTTCCGTCAGCAGACCTCGTCCCGGTCGCGCGGGCCGTCCTGGCCGGTGACCGCTACGAGGCGTTCGTCGGGGGTGGCGCTGCGGAGGGTGCCCGGGTCGCAGTCCCACTCCTTGCCCCCGCCGTACGGCCGTAACTGTACGTAGGGCCCTTCGTGCCCCATGACGACGCCGACCCGCCCGGTGGTGGTGTCGACGGCGTACGTGCCGAGCGGCGGCCGGGCGGCGTTCATCGGGGCGCCGCCCCGGGGCCGGCGGCGACGGCCGCCCGTTCCGGCGACATCCGCGGTTCCGTCAAGGTGTCCTCCGCTCCTTCGGCGTCCGGCGCCGGGTGTCGTGCCGAACCGGTGGTTCCCCTTTCCTCTCCGGTCTCCTCCGCTTTCACTCTTCGTGTCCCCTCGATGGCTCTGCGCGCCTACACTCGGGGGCCCGTGTGCCCCGGCGCACGCGGCCGGCGGCAGGGACCACCGGGGCGCGCCCCGCCCGGCGGCGCCGTTCCCATCCTCGCGCGGCCCGCCCGGGCGGCTGGGCCATTCGTGTCCGGTCCCTTGACCGCCCCTCGCGGCGCTCCTATGGTCACGCTGACCGACCGGACGTAGAACGTCCTATGTCCCTCCGCGCGTCCCCCTCACCCCATCGCCCCTTCTTCCCTCCCTGACTCCGCTGGAGGAACCGTGCGCGACGACGTGACCGACGACGAGCCGTCCGGGCCGGCAGCGCGCCGCCGGTCGTTCCTGAAGTACACCGGGGCGCTGGGCGCGGCGGCCGCCCTCCCGCCGGCGCTGGCCGGCTGCTCCGCCGGCCCGCAGTCCACGAACGACACCGGGAACGGGGGCAGTGGCAAGGACCGCACCCTGACCGCGGTGATCGGGTACGGCAACGACGGGAGCTGGGACCCGACGCAGACCGCGTCCGCGTTCGCCATGGCCGCCAACAACCACGTCTACGAGGGGCTGCTCGACACCGACCCGATCACCCGGGCTCCCTACCCGGCGCTGGCCACCGAGGTGCCGACGGACCCGGGCGCGACCACCTGGCGGTTCACCCTGCGTCCCGGCGCGACCTTCCACGACGGGAAGCCGGTCACCGCCGACGACGTGGTCTTCGTCTTCGACCGGATCCTCGACCCGGGCACCCAGACCCTCGCCAAGGGCTTCTTCGTGAGCTGGCTGAAGGAGGCCAGGAAGGTCGACGCCCGGACCGTCGAGCTGCGCCTGAGGTTCCCGTTCCCGGACGGGCTCGCCCGGCTCACCCTGGCCAAGGTCATGCCGAAGCACGTGTTCTCCCGGCCCGGAGCCTGGGACGACGCGATCAAGGGGCTCGCGGTGGGCTCGGGACCGTACCGGCAGACCGCGCACCATCCCAAGTCGAACACCACCTTCGAGGCGTTCGCCGCCTACAACGGCCCGCGCCGGCCCGCCTTCAAGCGGATGAACTGGCTGACCATCGTCGACGCGGCCCCGCGCGTGGCGAAGATCTCCGGGACCGGCGCGGGCGCGCAGATCGCCGACAACATCCCGTACGCCAACATCGCGCGCCTGGAGCAGGGCGGGCTCGAGGTCGGCGGCGGCGCCGGGATGAACAACCTGTTCCTGATGTTCAACACCCGGCACGAACCCTTCGACGACGTACGCGTGCGGCAGGCGCTGCACCACGCGATCGACACCGAGAAGATGGTGCGGGTCGCCCTGAAGGGACACGGGAAGCCGGCGACCTCGTTCCTGGACGAGAAGAACCCCGGCTACCGGCGGGCCGGGACGGTCTACGACCACGACCCCGAGAAGGCGAAGGCGCTGCTGAAGGCGGCCGGGGTCAAGGGCCTGAAGGTCGAGATCCTCGCGGTGAACGTCAGCTGGATCGTGGACTGCCTGCCGACCGTCAAGTCCTCCTGGGACGCGATCGGCGTCGAGACGACCCTGGCGCCGCAGGAGACCACGGCCGTGTTCACCAAGATGGACCAGAAGCAGGACTACCAGGTGGTCGCCGCCGCCTCCAACCCCAACCAGTTCGGCCTCGACGCCGACCTGATCATGCACTACAACTACGGGCCCGAGAACCTCTGGATGCGGTACACCCGGTGGGCCGACCACCCCGTCGCCAAGGCGCTGTTCCGGGACATGGACCGGGCGACCCGGGAGCCGGACCCGGCACGGAAGAAGACGATGATCCAGGACTACATCGACGTAGTCGCCGAACAGGCCGTCCTCTACCCGGTCGTCCACAACGAGCTGATGACCGCCTGGGACCCGCACGCGCTCAGCGGGATAAGGCCACAGCCCTACCCGGGCCTCAACCTCCTGCAGGCGCGGTGGGCCTGACGGCATGACGGCGGTCGTACGGATCCTGCTGCGCCGCGTCGCCCTGCTGGTGCCGCTGCTGCTCGGGATCGTGCTGTTCGTGTTCCTGGTGATGCGGTTCTCGGACGTCGACCCGGCGTCCGCGTTCTTCCAGGGCGCCAGCCCCACCCCGGGGCAGTTGCACGACTTCCGGGAGCGCAACGGCCTGCTGGACCCGCTGCCGGTGCGCTACGTCCACTTCGTCGGCGACCTGCTCCACGGCGACCTCGGCACCAGCGCCCTGACCAGGGCCCCGGTCGCCGACCAGATCAGCACCGCGCTGCCACTCACCCTCCAGCTGACCTTCCTCGGCCTCGGCATCGCGGTGGTGCTGGCCCTGGCCGGCGGGGTCACCGCCGCCGTCCACCGGGACCGGCTGCCCGACCAGCTCATCCGGGTCGTCTCCCTGGTCGGCGTCGCGGCACCCGGGTTCTGGCTGGCGCTGCTGATGATCCAGTACCTGGCGGTGGACCGGGGCTGGTTCCCGACCGGCGGCTACGTCAACCCGGCCGACTCCCTCACCGGCTGGCTGCGGACCATGGCCCTGCCCGCGTTCGCGCTCTCCCTGCCGGTGGCCGCCCAGCTCACCCGGATCGTGCGCACCTCGGTCGTGGAGGAGCTGGACCGGGACTACGTCCGCACGGCGATCGGCAGCGGGCTGCCGCTCCGGGTGGTCGTAGGCCGCAACGTCCTCAGAAACGCCCTGGTCAATCCGCTGACCGTGCTGGGCCTGCGGGTCGGTTACCTGCTCGGCGGCGCCGTCGTGATCGAGACGATCTTCTCGCTGCCCGGCATGGGCAAGCTGATGATCGACGCCGTGCAGAACGGCGACCCGGCCGTGGTCCAGGGGGTCGTGCTGACCACGGCCACCGGGTTCGTCGTCGTCAACCTCGTCATCGACATCCTCTACCTGCTCGTCAACCCACGTCTGAGGGCGGCCTGATGGTCACGCGCGCGAGCCTCGCCGGGCGGCTCTCCCGGTCCGGAGTCCGGCTGCGCGGGTGGCGCCGGCTGCCGCCGCCCTCGCGGGCCGCCGTCTGCTTCCTGGCGCTGGTCGTCGTGGCCGCCGTCCTCGCGCCCGTGCTGGCCCCGCACGACCCGCTCGACCAGCAGGACCCGGTGGATGGCACCGGACACCCGTCGGCCGCGCACTGGATGGGCCAGGACAGCCTCGGCCGGGACCTCCTCAGCCGGCTGATGTACGGCGCCCGCTGGTCGCTGGCGATCGGGCTGGGCGCGACCGCGCTCGCGCTGGTCACCGGGGCACTGCTCGGAGCGCTCGCGGCGACCTCCCGCAAGGCCGTCGACGAGACGCTGATGCGCTGCCTGGACGTGGTGATGGCGTTCCCCGGCATCGCGCTCGCCGCCGTGCTCGTCGCCGTCTTCGGCGGCGGGATCGGCGTGCTGATCTGCGCGATCGCCTTCCTGTTCACCCCGCCCGTGGCCCGGGTGGTGCGGGCGAACGTGCTCGACCAGTACGGCGAGGACTACGTGACCGCGGAACGCGTGATCGGCGCCCGAACCCCACACATCGTGCTGCGACATGTGGCCGTCAACTGTGCGGCACCGGTGCTGGTGTTCTGCACGGTGCAGGTCGCCGAGGCGATCGTCTTCGAGGCGTCGCTGTCCTTCATCGGCGCGGGCGTACGGCCCCCCGACCCGTCCTGGGGCAGTGTCATCGCCGACGGCAAGAACATGGTGCTGACCGGCGGCTGGTGGGCGACCGTCTTCCCCGGGGCGCTGATCCTGCTCACCGTCCTGGCCCTGAACGTCCTCTCCGAGGGCGTCTCGGACGCGTGGGCGGCACCGGCCGCCCGGGAGGTCGAGGCGCCCGAGGACCACCTGGAGACACCGGAGCCCGGCACCGGCGAGGTGCTCGCGCTGCCGGGCCTCGCCGAGGCCGCCCGGCGGCTGCGCTCCCGGGCCCGCCCCCGGCCCGCGCCCGACGGGACCGACGGCCCGCCGGTGCTCGCGGTGGAGAGCCTGGCCATCGGGTTCTCCGGCCGGCACCGGGGCGTGGACATCGTGGACGGCGTCAGCTTCGAGGTGTACCCCGGTGAAGTGCTGGGCCTGGTCGGCGAGTCGGGCTGCGGCAAGTCGCTGACCGCGCTCACGGTCATGGGGCTCCAGCCGCGGACGGCCCGGGTCACCGGCCAGGTGCGGTTCCGGCAGCGGGACCTGCTCGCGGAGCCGATGCGGGTACGGCGGCGGCTGCTCGGCCACGAGATGGCGATGGTGTACCAGGACGCCCTGTCCTCGCTGAACCCGGCGATGACCGTCAGAGCCCAGCTCAAGCAGCTCGTACGGCGCGGTGGCCGGCGCGACCCGCGCGAGCTGCTGTCGCTGGTCGGGCTCGACCTCGAGCGCACCCTGCGCAGCTATCCGCACGAACTCTCCGGCGGTCAGCGCCAGCGCGTCCTGATCGCCATGGCCCTCTCCCGCGACCCCCGGCTGATCGTCGCCGACGAGCCGACCACCGCCTTGGACGTGACCGTGCAGGCGCAGGTGATGGAGCTGCTGCTGCGGCTGCGCGAGGAGCTGGGGTTCGCGCTCGTCCTGGTCTCGCACGACCTGGCCCTGGTCGCCGACGTCACCGACCGGGTGGCCGTCATGTACGGCGGGCAGATCGTGGAGACCGGGGTGACCGCGGACCTGGTGGCCGCACCGGCCCACCACTACACCCGCGGCCTGCTAGGCAGCGTGCTCTCGCTGGAGTCCGCCGAGGAGCGGCTGGCGCAGATCGAAGGCGTCGTACCGGCCCCGGCGGACTTCCCGGCGGGCTGCCGCTTCGCCGACCGCTGTCCGCTCGCCACCGAGGTCTGCCACACCACCGCGCCCGTCCTCACGGGCACGCCCACGCACACGGCCGCCTGCCACCACCCGGCGGTGGAGCTGACGTCGACGGAGAGCGAGGAGGCACTGCAGTGAGCGCTGTCGTCGAAGTCAGGGACGCCCATGTCGTCCACAAGGCGCGCGGCGGCGGCCTGTTCACCCGCGACCGGGTGTACGCACTCACCGGCGCCGATCTCACCGTGGCGCCCGGGGAGACGGTCGGTGTGGTCGGTGAGTCGGGGTGCGGGAAGTCGACCCTGGCGAAGGTGCTGGTGGGCATCCAACGGCCGACCGCCGGGACGGTGTCCTTCCGGGGCCGCGACCTGTGGTCGATGCCGCCCGCCGAGCGCCGCGCCGTGGTCGGCGCGGGCACCGGCATGATCTTCCAGGACCCGTCGACGGCCCTGAACCGCCGGCTGACGGTACGGCGGATCCTGCGCGACCCGCTGGACGTGCACGGACGCGGGACGAAGACCGAACGAGACGCCCGTGTCCAGGAGTTGCTGACCCTGGTGGGTCTGCCCCGGCCCCTCGCCGACGCGCTGCCCGGTCAGCTTTCCGGCGGCCAGCGGCAGCGCGTCGCCATCGCCCGGGCCCTCGCCCTCGACCCGGGCCTGGTGGTGGCGGACGAGCCGACCAGCGCCCTGGACGTCTCGGTCCGCGCGCAGATCCTCAATCTGCTCCTGGACCTGAAGGAACGCCTCGGCCTCGCCCTCGTGTTCGTATCGCACGACATCCAGACGGTGCGGCGGATGAGCGACCGGGTGATCACCATGTACCTCGGCCGGATCGTGGAGGAGACCCCTGCCGACCGCGTCACCGGCCGGGCCCGGCACCCGTACACCCGGGCGCTGTTCTCCGCCACGCCCGGACTGCTGGAGCCCGTCGACCCGATCCCGCTGACCGGCCCGGTGCCCTCGGCGACCCGCCCGCCGAGCGGCTGCCCCTTCCGTACCCGCTGCTGGAAGGCCGACGAGACGTGCGCCGCCGCGATGCCGGATTTCTCGGCCGCGTCACGGACGGGACACCGCTACCGCTGCCACCATCCTGTGGAGGAGGACCAGTCGCCCCGTGCCCGTGACCCAGCCCGTCAGGAGCCCTGAATGAGCTTGCCCGCCCCGCTGACCGGTGTCGTCCCGCCCGTCTGCACGCCCCTCACACCGGAGCGCGAGGTGGACGTGCCGTCGCTGCTCGCGCTGGTCGACCACCTGGTGGCGGGCGGGGTGCACGGCCTGTTCCTGCTGGGCTCGACCTCGGAGGCGGCCTTCCTGACCGACCGGCAGCGCCGGCAGGTGGTGGAGGCGGTGGTGGCCCATGTCGCCGGGGAGCTGCCGGTCATCGCCGGCGCCATCGACATGACCACCCCGCGCGTCCTCGACCACGTCTCGGCGGTCACCGCGGCGGGCGCCCGGGCCGTCGTCGTCACGGCCCCGTTCTACGCCCGCACCCACCCGTCCGAGATCGTCCACCACTACCGCCGGATCGCGGCCGCGAGCCCGGTCCCGGTGATCGCCTACGACATCCCGTCCGCCGTGCACACCAAGCTCCCGGCGGAGGTGGTGCTCGGCCTGGCCGCCGACGGCGTGCTTGCGGGCCTGAAGGACTCCAGCGGCGACCTGGCCGCCTTCCGGGAGATCGTCACCGGCGCCCGCGCCCACCCGGGCTTCAGCGTCCTGACCGGCTCCGAGCTGCTGGTCGACTCCGCACTGGCCTTGGGCGCCGACGGAGCGGTCCCCGGCCTCGCCAACGTGGACCCGCACGGCTACGTGCGCCTCTACCGCCTGTGCCGGTCCGGCGACTGGGAGGCCGCCCGCGCCGAACAGGAGCGGCTGTGCGCCCTGTTCGGCATCGTCGGGGTCGGCGACCCGGCCCGGATGGGCGGCAGCTCGTCCGCCCTGGGCGCGTTCAAGGCGGCGTTGCACCTGCGCGGCGTCATCGCCTGCGCGGCGACGGCGGAACCGCAGGTGCCGTTGTCGGGGGACGAGGTGGCGAGGGTGGGGAAGTTGTTGGTGGTGGCGGGGTTGGTCTAGGC